>NZ_QTUM01000054.1:6955-18328 GCF_003435615.1 Catenibacterium sp. AM22-6LB | reverse complement strand
ATCGCCCCCACAGTGGACTTTCACCACCTAGATATATGCCATGCCCGGCATACAAAAGAAGAAGCCAGATTCCTCTGACTCCTTTCACTGTATACTTGCAAAATTATGATCATTATGTATAATACTTGTCAACTACCCATGACCTTTAGGTCGTGGGCTTGTAACTGCCTAGTCGTACTAACGATTTACACCTCCGACCTTTAACCCCAATAGATATTGCTATCTTAAGTGGCGTTACATCATAGGGTGGTTGACAGCACCCTTTGTAGCAGAGTTTACTCTGTTACAACTGTATTAGGTACTTGGCTATCTGCAAGATAGTTTATTCCCATACGATACAGATTCATAGCTCCAATGCGGTCATCATTAGATTTATAGCCACATTTTTTGCAGGTAAACAGATGTATCTTCTTATTGCGGTTAGACTTTTCAATGTGTCCACAGCAAGGGCAGCACTGGCTTGTATAGCGAGGATCTACCTTAATAACAGAAGACCGATTCTGTTTCGCTTTGTAGATTAGTTTTTGCTCAAGGTCATAGAAAGACCACGATACAGAAACATAACGGTCCTTTGTTTTAACACGTTCTGTAGCATTACGAATACCTGACAAATCTTCCAATACAAAGAGAGTGTGCTTTGGGTTGTTTTCAACGAGTGCCTTCGATACCTGATGGTTAATATCCTGCATCCAACGGTTTTCTCGCTGACCGATAGCTTTTAGTCTTCGTCTTGAGGATGGCGTATGTCGCATTTGGAGTTCTTTACGAAGCTTGGAATAGTTAGCACGTTTCTGTTTAATAGCTTTACCACTAACAAATCCATACTTATGTTTGCTGTCATAAGTTGCAACAACAAAGTTAATACCTCTGTCAATTAGAGGCTTTTTTGCTTTCTCCTTTCAAATAATCATAGATTCTAATCAACCTTCTTAAATTTGTTCGAGTAGAAGGTTTAGAATTCTTTAATATATCGTTATCTTTTTCAAACTGAGTTTTTAAATAATTTTCTAATTCAATCAAATTTATTTGTTCTTTTTTCAAGTAAGCTATACACAGCATTTGCTTATCTATATCAGGTATTTCCATTAAAATACTTTCTATGTCAATTTGAGGGTGTCTACTACGTGCTCTCTCTATTGTTTTAGAAATAATATCTTCAAAATCTTTTACCAGCAACTTATCAATCCCTTCTATTTTCTTGTATTTATCCTCATATAAAGAATTAATTGGTAATATACCCGAAACTTGTTTTGCTAGTGTTGGCGCATAATCCAATAAATCTTTTATATCATATTTAAGATCATGTATTACAATATTTCTATACCATTGATCTGTAGAAATGCCTTTTAATCCATCTAAGCTAATTGTCTCTGTTGTGCCTATAGAAATTACTAATTCATCATTTGGAACTCTATCATCATCAATTGCAGCAACTCTAATATTATTAGTAGGTTCATTTGATAATGTGAATAAATATAGTTCATCTTTTAATAATCGCAGTAAACGAACGGGTATTTTCATTTTCTTTTTTCCGATTGCATTATAAATTAATGAATAATCAGATAGGGTTATCTTTGTCATTGTAATCATTTTATTATCTTCAAATGCAAACGATGATTCACCAATGTCATATCCTTCCATTTCAGCATCATATTCAATAAAAATAAACCTTTTTTTCAATAATTTAACCTGTTCATTTGACATGCATTTTACTATAGAGCTTAAAATATCTCTAATATTAGTATCTGAGATAGAATAACCCATAAAAATAATAGGATACTCCATGAATATAGTAAGTAGCTTAGCGGCCAAATATTCACGCTTCTCTTTAAATTCTTTATAGTCCTTTTCGTTAATAACTATAGATTGAGGATCATTTAGAGAACCATGAATTTTATAAACTTCTGCAATACCTTGTAATTGAGAAAACAAAAGTGCCTGCTGACCTATATATATTTTATACTGAGACAAATATGTTTCAAAAAACAAATCATAATTTGTTGTAATAATTCCAGCAATTGACTTTTTCGCAATATTGTTCAATAAAGTAACTTCATCTTTTAGTTCTGGGCATAACACTGATTTTTGTTTTAGATAATAACTCAGTTCAGCCTTAAATGGAGAACATCCATTCTCTACCTTTTCAGTATATGCTTCATCTAAACTTCTAATTTCAGGGTTACGAAACCATTCTTTGTTAAAGTCTTCCTCTATAAGTGATGCTATTTTAGGATTAATACCATATGGACTATTTTCAAAAGATGCTCGATCTTCATAAGAACGGTATGCAAATGAATCTTGGTTTAATTTATCAACCATTACTTTTAATAATCCCGTCCAGTCTGGTAAATTATAATATCTTCTAGATAATCCAGAGCCAACAAATAAAAACGGTATTGTATCTAAACTTTCAATTAGTTGTTCAATTGTTTTGTTCATATAACCATCCTTTCTCACTGACAATTATATAATAAAATTCTTTTAAGCGATATGTTAATGTTATCAATTCATAAGTAAATTAGCCCCACCCTTATATCCCTTTCTAAAGTTGTTGAGGCGAAACAATACGACTACTGCTTTGTCATAGATTATGAAAATACTCTCTTCTAAATTTAGAATAAGCCTTCTATATTATCTATACCCTTTATATGTAAAGATTACTTAATAAAAATGCATATTAGTTTTTATCTCTTCCTACTTATAGAATCATGAACATTCTTGCAATAAAAAAATAAGCCAGATTTCTCTGACTTATTCAAGCTTACACTCATAAAGAATCTGATTATCCTTTAAAGCTTTGTATTTATCACTTGTTTTGAACGTCTTTGTACTGCAACTTGGGGTGCATTAAATGTATTAGACAATGCATGAATAAGAAGTACTGGATCATTAATATTGTGAGATAACTCAGTATATGCTTCTTTGAAGGATGTTATTGGCATTAATAAAGCATCCGCAAAACGAATAGCTCTTAGTTCTATATCATTAATTCTGTATGTATGAGAATACTCATTACTTGGATTACTATCATAAATGTAATGAGCCAACTCATAGCATAAAGAGAAAAGAATTTCTTCATCAGTATATTCATTACTTAAAATAATGACCTTATTACTTTTGTATTTATTAATAAGTTGATTGGATATACCTATTGTTGCTTTGATATGGTAATCATTGAATTTTGTAGTATAGATATTAAAGCCTAATACTTTCGCAATTCCCATTACTGGTACTCTTCTTTTGTTGAGCTTAAGATTGTATTCTGGATTATTCAAGAGAGTATTAAGTAATTCTTCAGCATCAATATCTATTTGATTGTAATCAAAGCAATTGAAGAAATCATGTTGTTTATAGTTTTCTATTTCAATACACATATATGCTCTCCTTTTAATCTATTTCTTTACTTAATAGTTCTAATACTTCTTTTATATTCTTAAAGGTATGTGCTCCCTTTTGTATATACTTTCTAGGCCATAAGAGAGAAGATTGTAGTAATGAGTAAGGTATCAAGATGTCTCTACCTTGCTTTATACAGTGATCCGCTTGTCTTAATGCCCCACTTTTCTCTCCTGCTTCCATGATAATAGTCGCAATAGAAATACCACTCATAGTCGCATTTCTTGTAGGAAAATTCCATTTGTATACTTTATTACAGGGTGGGAACTGTGATACAACAAGTCCATGTTTTTCAATTGTGCGTTGAAGGTTTTTGTTTTCTTTAGGATAGTACTGATTAATAGGTGTTCCTATGACAGCTATAGTTCTTCCATTGTTTTTTAATGCTGTATGGTGGGTTATTGTATCTATACCTTTCGCAAGTCCTGCATTGACTACTATATTTCTTTTTACTAATGCTTTAACAAGTATTTCTGTTTTTTCCATTGATTCCTTAGAAGCATTTCTACTCCCTACTACACTAACAGACTTTTCATTTAATAAACGTACATTGCCTTTAAGGAATAAATATGGTGGTGCTGCTGGAATCACAACTAATAGTTTAGAATATATCTCATCACCTTTTTTTACTAATATAACATCTTCTGGGAGAGTTTTGAAACTGTCCTTGACTCTTAGATAGGTATGATAGAAATCCTTCTCTGATACTTGTAATTGCAAGGATAAGTAAGGGATATTATGTATGAGACCACTTCTATAATTGAAGTGGCCTAATTGTGCTATAAATTGACTTGTTTTCTTATCGTTACAATTGAAATATTGTTGGATTGTATAATACAAAATCGCATCTCTTACATAAACATTATTGATATCCATAAGAACCTCCTTTATGAGTATTCTATTATTGGAATGAATGATTATCAAGAGAAGATAAACTATATTGCACTTATAGTGTGGAGCTAGTAGAATCAAGAAAGGAGGTGTATGCAGATGTGCTATCTTATTGCGAAAAGAATGTATAAACCTGGATGTATCGCATTACAGACAGAGCCTGGAGAAGAAATGGCAAAATTTGCAGATAGAATACAAGAAAGACTTGGGTATGATATAGAGATTATTACTATTAGTAGACCTACTGCATATGGGGAGTATGAACCTTATCGTTTTGTAAGTAGTTATGAAGAATTTGAGAAAGAAGCAAGTCTGCTTTAAGAGGAATCCTTAATGTTTAGGATTCCTTTTATGCTCTATAGACTAACTTGTATTTTGCTACTCGATATTTTTATGCATTACCTTTGCATTTTTATGACTTGTGCCTCTTAATGATCTTGAAACAATAAGCTCCCATTTACACCCATACTACGTGATTAAATAAAATATAGGAAACCCCTAGTTATTTTGAATTACCCAAGATATCAAATGCATTCTTGTCTTTTCTTTTAAACTCACTTGTCTACTTTCTTCAACCTCTCTATCAGTGTCGGAATATTAGCTTGCTGTTTCTTCATAGTATCTATCTGCTATATATTCCGCTGACTCTGCCCACAGACCGTTTTCTGTTTCCTGCAACGTCTTATATGTTTCCGATTTATAGAAACGTAATACAGCTTCTTCAAAACTGATTTGAAAATGTTCCTGTAATAATTTGACTACATCTCTGATCTGTATACATACATTCATTGTAATGTCTTTTCCGTTAAAACTATATATTTTCTCTGGCATAAGAAATCCTCCTAACCGGTTTCAAATATTCTAAGGCTTTTTCTGTATGAAAGGATACCTGATTATTTACTTTACTATATCGCAATCTCTCCACTGCCTCTTTCGCAGTAAGTATATTAGCAATATATAATTGTACAGTCTCCATGGTATTATCATCAGCTACAGGACCAATCACCACATCATACTCATGCTGTAGACCACCTTTACTTCTATTCAATTTAATAAATTCTAACCATTCTTCATTCAATGTATCAAAACGTTTTACTCGTAATGCAGCTACTTCTTCAAATACAAATTCATACACATAATACCTATCCTTCTTTTCTCTTAAAGAAAGTCGATATGCCCATTCTTTCGATTGGGAACGCAAAATGGTCGTATAAAATCCTTTTCCAAAATCACGACGATTATGTGATTTTTTTAAGTCTATTTTATCAAAATCAGAACATGTGCCATGGTAAACCATTAATTCTCTTGAATCCTCTGCTATCACTTTTTCCACATATTCCATGACTTCTTCAAAACTTATTTGATGAAGATATTCATGCTGAATCAGCATCTTCTCAAAAACCTGATTTTTGTGAAATAATTCGGCTACTTCATCACCGGTAAGATCATATTTTTCTGCATACGTTTCCATTACCTCAATGGATAACATCTCACAATCTGTCTGCACGCTCATCCTTCATCCCCCATTTCTAATTATTTTTATTTTAGTATACCACAATCGTCATTTTCCAAATTATACTCCATGATTATTCTATCCACAACTTCTTCCGGCAAATTGTTATTAACAAATACACGATTTTGTATCCCTATCTTAGCATTAACCATTCCGTACCAATCTAAATCTGCTTGAATTTCTTTCATATAATAATCTTTATTCGCATTTTTGTAATTATCATCAGTATAGATCTCGTCATTTTCATCACTAAATACAAGCCTCGAAAAAATATTCTCAGGAGTATCGTACAGCTCAATCAGCAAATTATCGTCCGAAATAATGCTTGTTTTAAAACTTTCAGTATAAGAAATGGGTGAAATTGCAAAGACAACATCTTCTTCCATTTTAATAATCTTCTTGATAATACTTCCTCGTTTCTGATCTCTCCACCGTAAATTCTCAGTGTTAACAAATTCCTCAAGAGACATTTTCAAGCGGTTTTTTACTTCTTCATCTAAATCGACAAACTTAATATCTAATCGTTCAGCAAGTAATTTCCCCACAGTAGTTTTTCCAACGTTAGAAACTCCGAATAAACATATCTTCATTCCTCTGTCCCCCTTTACTGATATTATGCCTTTTATTAATAAAGCGTTCAATACTATTATCTCATTCTAATAGCAATAATATATTTTCCTAGCCTTAAGAAGAAAAAGAGCGGATAATCCGCTCTAGTGTATAGTTTATTTGTCTTGAGAATGTCTTTCACCAATCTGGAATTCTTCATTATGATCAAACATATATCTTACTGAAATAGGTGTGTCTCCTGTTAGTTCAGTGAAGTCTTTTGTATGAATATCCATTTTACCTTCTCTAATAGCCTGTGCAAATGTAACCATGCCATCTGAAGAGAACGGTGCTTCTGAATCTTTTAGGAATACGCCATCAGTTGTTCTAGGAACACCCATTGCATCCCAGATCTGATAGTTTTCTTCATCAGTGACATTTACAAATGGTACATGGTTTCCTGTACTTACATCACCAATAGCACAGAATGTTGAAATAGTCATTAGTTCTAATCCATTAATATTCCATACCTTATGGTGGAATTCATTTGATCTATGTAATGCATAAGCTAATGCTTTAGCACAGTCCTTACGAGAAATATAAGCCATTAGACCATCACCTTGTGAATTAGTAAGTGGTGCATTCATATGAGCATAAGTAAAGTAGTTAGTAACCATTGCTTCAGCATATTGAGAGTTTCTCATGAACTGATAGTCTAAACCTACTTCCTGAATATATTTTTCAGTATAGATATGGTCTTTCTTTTCTACTGATGGGTTTGTTTCATCATCAGCATTTACTAAAGAAGTATAGATGATTTGTTTAACACCTGCTGCTTTAGCTGCATCTACAGCATTCTTATGTGCATTCTGTCTTTTAACACCAACAAATGGCATAGAGATTAATGCGAGAGCATCAGCCCCTTTAAATGCTTCAACTAATCCATCAGGATTATTAAAGTTAGTTACGTGTGTTTCTACACCCTTTTCAGCATATTTCTTTAGTGATTCTTCACTATAACCACAAAAGATTAAGTTTTCTACTGGTTCTAATGTTAGTAATACGTCAGCAGCTAATTGACCTAAGTTTCCATCAACACCAGTTAATAATAGTTTACCCATTTAGTTATCCTCCTATTTCTATAAGTAATATGATAATACTTTTAGAATCTGTTTATAAGTGAGTTTCAGATTTAGAAAATGATTTTTAGCTTCTCTAAGCCTTATAGGATGATACAGGTATTAACATACTCATCGTATAAGAACCTAGCCTCAAGAAGAAAAAAGAGCGGTTAATCCGCTCTTATGCTTCAAGTGTGTCCTTGTATTCTAGATATTCATCAAATGTAGATAGACGGTCAATTGTACCTTCTGCAGTAAATTCGATAATTCTATTCGCAATTGTCTGAACAAACTGGTGGTCATGACAAGTAAATAGAATGTTTTCTGGGAAACGCATTAAACCTTGGTTTAATGCCTGGATAGATTCTAGATCAAGGTGGTTTGTAGGTTCATCAAAGATTAATACATTGGCATCATGCATCATCATTTTAGCAAGCATACATCTTACCTTTTCTCCTCCTGATAAAACATTCGCTTTCTTTAATGCTTCATCACCAGAGAATAACATTCTACCTAACCATCCTCTTAGTTCCTGTTCATACATACTACCATCAGTAAACTGTCTTAACCAATCTAATAAAGATAATTCACATTCATTAAAGAATGCTGAATTATCTTTAGGGAAGTATGACTGAGTAGTCGTAATACCCCATTTATAAGAACCTTCAAAGTCTTTGTCTTCTCCCATGATGATCTTAAAGAATGCTTCTGTTGCTTTATCGTCTCCTACAAAAGCCACCTTTTCATTTGGAAGAATAGAGAAAGAAACATTATTAATAAGAGTTTCTCCATCTACTACTTTAGTAAGGTTTTCTACATTCAATACAATGTTTCCTACTTCTCTACCTGGTTTAAAACCAATGAATGGGTATCTTCTTAGTGATGGTTTCATGTCTGCCATTTCTAAGTTATCTAATAGTTTCTTACGAGAAGTAGCCTGTTTTGCTTTAGAAGCATTGGCACTGAAACGTGCAATGAATTCTTCTAATTCCTTCTTTTTAGCTTCTGCTTTCTTATTCTGATCTTTCATCTGCTGGATCTGCATCTGAGAATATTCATACCAGAAGTCATAGTTACCTACATATAGCTGAATACGGCTGTAATCAATATCAGCAATATGTGTACATACCTTATTCAAGAAATAACGGTCATGTGATACTACAATGACTGTGTTCTTAAAATTTAATAGGAAGTTTTCTAACCATCTGATACTCTTTAGGTCTAGATGGTTGGTAGGTTCGTCTAGTAAAAGAATATCAGGATTTCCAAATAAAGCCTGAGCTAATAATACTTTGACTTTCTGGTTACCATCTAAGTCTCTCATATACATGTCATGGTATTCTGTTGTAATACCTAAACCATTTAACATGATTTCAGCATCACTTTCAGCATTCCAGCCATCCATGTCTGCGAATTCACCTTCAAGTTCTCCTAGTCTAATACCATCTTCATCATTAAAATCAGCTTTAGCATATAGCTTCTCTTTTTCCTGCATGATTTCAAATAGTCTCTTATTACCCATGATAACTGTTTCTACAACTTTGTTGTCATCATAAGCAAAGTGGTCCTGTTTTAAAACAGATAATCTCTTATTAGGTTCAATAATTACTTCACCTTTGTTTGGTTCTATTTCACCTGATAATATTTTTAAGAATGTGGATTTACCAGCACCATTTGCACCAATAATCCCATAACAATTTCCTTCAGTAAATTTTACTGATACATCTTCAAATAAAGCGCGATCTCCGTATCTGAGTGATACATTATGTGTTGATATCATAGTCTACATTTCCTTTCGTACAGAGATGTATTATGCCATATTTAGTTGATTATGTCTAGTAAAATTGAGATATAGGTGATAGATAGAAATTGTAGTACTCTTATATAGAGAATGGAGACTAAAAAGACTATATATAGTGATTTTAATACTAAGATTACTATATGTAGTAAATAGAGAGTCTAAGATTACTACATGCATTAGATAGAGGAAATAATAAGTATTAGAACATAAGAAAACCTGATTGTGTGGACAATCAGGACAAGTATTAGTTAAATTTGAGTAGTCTTATTTTTATCAAGATCATTAAAAATTTTAACTGAAACTTTTTCTTCCAAATCACAACAGATACTTTTAAGAACTTTATAATTTTTCAAATAAACACAGTTCGAATATTTAGATTTTGAATTCTTTTCTTTAAAAAAATTGCCAAAATATTTTTCTTTTCATCAGCATTAGTTTGATTATTATTACGCAAACTTCTTGCATGGAGATCTTTTCCAGTAAATGCTACAACCATTTTATCATTAGTACTCTCTATTGCTAAAGGAAAATCTCGCGTTTTTGTATGTAAGTTAACTAAAACTAGATTCGTTTGAGCATTCGCATAAACAATCTTATTAATTTTCGTTATACGCATAATTTTCTTGCGAATCGTACCAAAGTCATAGCGCTGTTGGTTATTAATGTTATTTTCTGCTATAGTTCCTTTAATGCAATTTTTATAAAAATCCAAATCATTTAAATGGGAACGCACACCAAACAAATGAGCAAAATCTCCCTTATTAAATCTCACTTCATTATATTTGCCATCGTTAGTTACAATCAAAAAATCATAAGGTACTAGAAACTTTTCATAAAGTCTTGCACCTGCAATTATATCTCTAATAATTCTTGTTTTATTCGATTTGCTGAGACTGTGCATAAATATAGTTCTCCTTTAGACAAAAAAAGCAGGAAATTACCCGCTTAGTATCATAAAAAAATAACAGGTTTTATCCTGGTCGCCAGGCTCATATATCTGTTCGATATATACTCGGACGAGATTGTTTTTAAGACTATCTCTTGTCTACAGTTTATCTCCTAACTGCAAGGCTCATATATCTATTCGATATATACTCGGACGAGGTTATTTTGAATTCTACCTCTTGAATTCGACTTTTTACGGTGCCTGTTCACCGAGAATGTTACCATTCTTTTTTATAGTTGTAATTTTTTATGAGCAAATGAAAATGTTTATTGCTCAGTCTCTAAGCATAGATTACCACAATTCAGTATTTTGTCAATAAAATCAGTGTGTAATTTCAAAATTCTGAATTGTAAAATGAAACTGGAATTAAGGAATTGGGATAAAGGGGCATGCCCCTTTATCCCAATTCGCGCGGTCACAGGCCCACTATTCTCAATTTTTGTATAAAAAAAGTCCATAGAAATCGTATTATATAGTTACCACACTTTATAAGGAGATTTCTATGAACAGCATTAATATATCACAAAAAGCCAAAAATAAACACCTTAATTTTTCTCATTATGAATTCATCATCAATTCTTTGATTCAGTTCAATGCTTCCCATCCTGGTAAGCGTAACATTGGCAAGACTCAATTCATTAGAGATTTAGCTTCTACTGTAGGCACTACCGTCTCTAATGTCTATTCAGTCATTAAGGATGCCACTATAACTATCAAAGATACTCATCTTAAAATTCATTATGAACTTTCTGCCATGGCTGCATTCGAGAAAAGATCAAAGATTCATAAAATTCCAAATAACTCTAAATTTGAAGAATCAAAAGAGTTCATCTCTCTTGTCAAACAGGAAATTAAATCAAATAGATTATCCTCTATTGATGAGACTATAAACTATTTAAGGATTCATCAGCCAGACAGAATAAAGAATATGGTGACTGTGTCTACTAAAACTTTTTACAACTATGTACATCAGGGAAAAACATCCATCAAGCCTCTTGATCTTCCTCGCATGGTCAGAAGAAAGACAAAAAAGAACTGGAAGTCATACATTCCAAAAAGACAGAAAGGCACTTCCATTACCGAAAGGCCTGAATATATCAAGAATAGAGAAGAATTCGGACACTGGGAAGGTGATCTAGTTACTGGACCTAGAGAC
>NZ_QTUM01000054.1:0-6945 GCF_003435615.1 Catenibacterium sp. AM22-6LB | reverse complement strand
TGTACATCAGGGAAAAACATCCATCAAGCCTCTTGATCTTCCTCGCATGGTCAGAAGAAAGACAAAAAAGAACTGGAAGTCATACATTCCAAAAAGACAGAAAGGCACTTCCATTACCGAAAGGCCTGAATATATCAAGGATAGAGAAGAATTCGGACACTGGGAAGGTGATCTAGTTACTGGACCTAGAGATGGACAGAATGGTGCATATCTTACTCTCATTGAAAGAAAGACACGCTTCTATTATATGATTCCCATCTCTGCTAAATCTTCAAAGCAGGTCTATATGCAGATAAACAAGCTTCATAAGTTTTATGGTGATAGCTTTAAGGATATCTTTAAATCAATCACCTTTGATAACGGTAGTGAGTTTTCTAGATGGAAGGATATAGAGCAGAAGCCAAAATCAAAAGAGAAAAGAACCACTGTCTATTTCGGTAGACCCTATCATTCATGTGACAGAGCCTCAAATGAGAACTGCAATGGACTTATAAGATATTTTATTACGAAAGGAACTGATATTAATACAATTGATAAGGAGACAACTATTGATATAAACAATAAAATAAACCAGAAGAAAAGAAAGATACTTGGATACCTTTCTTCTGAAGAACTATTTCTTAACGAACTAGCTAAACTTAATGTAACTGATAATACCATTTTCTATAAAATCTAATTTATCTTCTTATTTCCAGTTTCTGCTTGCAATTCGGGGTAATTTCAAAATTTCAAAAATAAGTATATAGGGTTTTCTTATGTGAAAGAACCGCTTCTTGAATTGTAAGATTAATTTAAAAGTTGATTTATCTGTGAATCAGTTAAGATAGAGTTTAATACTATTTCTTTCTTATCTTTTAGTTAGATGTTTGCTAGAGTTTCATAGATTGTATTAACTGAAACATACTTATAAGTATCTAATTCTATCTTTCCTGATTCATTAATATCAAATTCAACAAATCTATATTTATCTATTCCTGTTTTCAAAGCCAGATCTACAAGTACATGTTCGGGCTTATTGGAAGAAGCTTCAAATGATAACTGTTTTAGATACTTGTTGACTGATATTTCATAATCAAGGACTGTAATTAATGCGACGTATTTTGAATCGTTAAGTTTATTTACATATAGTTTTTCCATTTATAATCCCTCCATTCCAAAATGGAATAGAACAATATATACTATCCATTAATTAAGTTCAAGCCATTTCTAAAAATAATCTTAGCAGTTTATTGCTTCCAATGTTTTCTTGAGTTATATACGTTATTTACCGCTTCAATGTAACAAATAAATGAAGGATGATTATGATCGTTTTGTGTTAAGTATCTATTCTTAATACCCTTATATTGTTCTCTGACTAATTTCCACTTTCCATTACTTTTAATATAATCGACTTTAAATTTAATATTTCTAGAATTTGGAGCCATATTCCAATAGTATTCATTAACAGGCCTTCTAGTAACAAGACCAGCATAAATGCTAGCAGCATATGCAATATTGTTAACATTAGTATTACCAGTCTTTTTATGAATTAAACGATAAAAATTTCCATCTTCATCTTCATAAACAATACAAACATCTATTGAAAATAATGTTTTACCTCCTGGAAGATAATGTTTTTTAGTGGTCAATGAGGATTTGGAATCTTCACAATCTCTCCATCCATGTTTTCTAAGAACAATATTAAAAGCTTTTCTAACGCATTCCTTGATATATTTACAATCCCAGTCATCACTTCTGACTATTTTAAGATTATAATCCAAATCTATGGGTTCGTTGGCATTTTGAAGTATTAGATTTCTTGCCCCACTACCGACAAGAGTGACCTCTGCACCTATATCAGATACTTCTTTTAGGGTATGACATAGGTCTTGCATCATGTCTCCACAACAAGAACGCATACTACTTATTAATTGTTTGTCTATTACATAATTATACATAATAGTCTCCTTTTCATCCCATGCCGCCCATTTAGCTTTTGCTAAATCGTTGTATTATAGCCTATTATCAGTTTAATATCAATATACTATCTAAAATTGGTAAATGAAAATAGACAGATTGGAATGAGGTTCATTCTAATCTGTCTTCTAGTTTGAGGTTATTTCTTCCAGTTTAATACTCTTACAATATTTTCACCTAGAATTTTATTTTGTATCTCTATATCATCAGTGGCTTTCTTGACTAAATCTATGGATAAAGTGAAATCTCCCCATGGTGCATCTGTTCCCATCATAATTTTATTAGGATCAATTTCCTTTAATGCTTTCTTTAATGTACTTAATTGAACACTTGCTGTATCAATATATACATTCTTTCTGCGTTTAGCTACTCTAATAGCTGCATCAATCGCATCTGGTTCTCCAATATGTGCCATGATTAATGTGACGTTGGGGAATGTTTCTGCCATTTCATCAAATTTACCAGGCATATTGAACATATCAGATTGGCCATGGACAAGTACTGGTTTATTATACTTTTCACAAATCTTGAACAAAGGATCAACGATTTCATGTCTATCTAAAGCAAAACCATGTCTAACAGGATTGAGTTTTAATCCATATAAGTTTAAGTCTCTAAAGCAACGTTCTAATTCTTCTTCTGCCTCCCATTCCCATGGATTAACAACAGCATATCCTATTATTCTATCAGGATACTTCTTTTGCATATCAGCAACATAATCATTATTAATTGTTTCTACCTGGGAAGTAACAACACATGCATCCACACCTGCTTTATCTAACCATTCGATCATTTCTTCAGCAGTGAAATTAATACCCTTTCTTTTGCCGATATGATTATGAGAATCAATAATCATAATGAGTTCCCTCCGTTCAATAGTTTCATTAAATTCAAGCTGTAAATGTTATTTAATTTATTTTCATCTTTAACTATAGATTCAATCTTTTTCATTTCTAGTTCCATATCTCCTGTAGGAGTATCAGAGCCAAAAATGAGTTGATCCGTTAAATTCTTTTTAACAAGGTTTTTGATTCTGATTCCAAACATTGAAGATGTTTCAATATAAATGTTTTTATATTTCTTAGCAACATTAATAGCTGAGGTTGTTTCATACATCTGGCCTCCATGCGCCATAATCAGATTGACTTTTGGAAAAGTCATAGCCATTTCAGCAAACATGTTTGGACTAGAATATACATTAGCACCACCAAAGATTAGGATAGGTTTATTATGTCTTTCACATATTTTAAATAAAGGATCTAACAGACTATGATCATCTAATGCATAAGCATGTTTAACAGGATGTAGTTTTAATCCATAGATTTCATCAGTAGAAAATGCTTTTTCTAGATCTTCTTCTGATGTTGTAGACCAAGGATTAATTGTTACAAAGCCAAAGAGTCTATCGGGATATCGTTTTACTGATTCAATAACATAGTCATTATCTATCTGTTCGGAAAAGGAAAATACTACGGCTTTATCAATTCCTGCTTCATCCATACTTTTAATAAAATCATCTACACTAACACTCACACCCTTCTTTTTGCCAATATGATTATGTGCATCTATTTTCATTATTTACATCTCCATTCTCCAGGCTACTACCTGATTAAAGAAAATCATTTCTGCTAAATCTTTGATGTCTGCTAAAATATTAATTTTTATCTTATTATCATATACTTCTACTTTAGTTTTATCTGTTGGGGTTAAAATAATTTGTTTTGTTACGTGTGATTCACTCATAATCTCATTATACTTATCTTCTGTATCATCTACTCCAATTAAACATAATAGTTTATTATGGATTTCAACTAAATGTTCACCGTGTAAATATTCATTCTTTGAATAACAAGCTGTCATTAATCCTATTCCTTCTCTTAGCAAGAGTGTAGAATTTATTGTATTAAACTTACTGTTAATATCATAAATAAAGTCAACACAGACAATGTTTTCAAATAGAGTCAATATAGAAGACTTATGCTTTAATAGTTCTTCATCAAAATCATTAAGTTTAATAAGTAATTCGTTATCTGTCTTTAATGAAAAGTGAGCTTCATCAAACAAATACTCTAGTAAATACTTAATAACAATCAAAGTATTTAAATAGCTATTATGTGAAATATAGAATTCCTTGCTGGCATTTAGTAAGATACTATTCTTATAGTTAGTATATAAATAACCGTTTAGATTATTAGTAATAGTAATGAGTTCAAAAGAACAATTTCTACTCTTTAATTCCTCAATAGCATCCACAATTTCTTTTGAATTACCTGATTGTGAAATGATCACTAGTAAAGTATGTTCATCTACTAAATGCATATACTTGTTCTTAAATTCTGCTGCTTCAATTGAGAGAGTTAAGATATTACAGTGCTCTAATTGAGCTAATGCATATTGACTTGCATAGAGGGAACTGCCCATTCCTATTAAGAATAACTTAGTTATTCTATTAGTTTTAATACTTTCTTTTATACTGTTAAAAGAATCAAAATCATATTCTTCGCAATATTGGATACATTTTTCAATATCATTGTTTCTATTATTTAATTCGTTCATGAATTGTTTTTTGTCATGATCGAATTTGATTTTTTCTTCTGTATTCATATATTACCTCAAATACTAATAATTTTCTAATTGTTCTTCTTTTAATAGCTGTTTTTCATAGGCTTTTGCGAATGGATACCAAACTATACCAACAATAATAAATAATACTAACTGAGCTACGACTGCTCTCCAGTCACCACCTGTTGCGAGGTATGGGTATAGTAAAGGTGGAGTTGTCCATGGGACTGAGATATAAGGTGCTGTCATAAGTCCTAGACGAATAAGAACATATCCATACATCATACCAAATACCGTAGTACCAAATACATATGGTAAGAAGAATGTTGGGTTCATAACAACTGGTAAACCAAATACTACTGGTTCATTAATATTAAAGATACTTGGGATAAGAGACATTCTGCTGACTGATCTTAATCTCTTTGATTTAGAGAAGAGATAAATTAATACTAAAGGTAATGTAATACCATTACCAGTAGGCATACCGAAGCAGAATACAAAAGGTTCTGTTAATACATGAGTAGGTTTCATACCAGCTGCTACTTGTTCTACGTTTAATGCAATATTAGCGACTAAGAAAGCATACATAACACCTTGTACTGTCATAGAACCACCATGAATTCCTACTGACCAGCATAACATTAAAACCAAACCAACTAATAATACTGCATACCATGTATCAGATAAGATAAGAATAGGACTTAAAATTGATTTTAAGAAACCATTTAAGTCAAAGCCAATAATAATTCTTAAAAACCAGAAGAATACAAATAATACTGTCATTGGTAAAATTGATGAAAAACTTGAAGCAATACCTGCAGGAACACCTGCTGGCATTTTGATACCAATGTTATGTTTATCACAAAAATGCATTACTTCAGCTACAATAATACCAATAACGAATGTAGTAAACATTCCAGAAGCACCAAATCCACCTACTGAAATAGTATTAGTCTTTAAATCTAAAGGTGCGACTGTTAATAAAAAGCAAACTGAACTTACAATACCTACAGTTGTTTTATCTAAACCATAGGTATCAGCTAATTCAGAGCCAATACCAAATGCTAAGAATAAACTAATGAAACCAAATGTCATATTTGATAATGTGTTTAATGCATCATTGTAAGGTGCCATTACTTTTGCTAGAGATGCGATAGGCAGATTAGTAAGAATCATAGGGAATGATCCTACAATCAATAATGGGATTAAACGAATCAATGCATTTCTAATTGCAACCATGTATTTGTTGTTACCAAACTTGATTAATGGGGGTGTGAGTTTGCTATCAACAAAGTTGGTCATTTTATCAAGAAAATTATTCATTTGCTCCACTCTCCTCTTATTAAGTAAACTATATTGTTATACTTTAACTATCTTGATTTTATCATTTTCGAATGAGGACATATTAAAATCAGGATTAGAATCAGTAATAATATAATCAATATCATTATAGTCAGCATATGAATAAAGTGTTTTTAATGAAAATTTAGAATGGTCAGTGACAACAAAAACCGTATTAGCCTGTCTAGCAATTGCTTGTTTTGTTAAGCCCTCTTCTAAATGAGGGAGTGATATGCCATATTCAGTATCAATTCCTTCTGCTCCCATAAAGGCTTTATCAAAATAGAACTTTCTTACAAAATCAATAGTAAGATCACCTATAAAGCCTATAGATTTTTCTCTATACTTTCCTGGTAACATATATAAATCAATATTTTCTGCCATGAATAAAGCATTGACTACTAGAATAGAACTTGTCATTACTGTTACCTTTTTGTTAGATTTAGCAAGTTCTTCAGCTATTTGAGCACATGTTGTTCCACAATCTATATAGACTACTTCTCCATCATTAATATATTCGATGGCCTTTTGAGCTATACGTATCTTTTCTGCTATCATCTTGTCTTTTTTCAATATATAGCTTTCTTCTGAACCAACACTCTTATTTAAGTATACTGTTCCTTGTGATATCAATATAACGTCTTGGTCTTCAAATTTTTTTAAATCTCTTCTTATAGTCATTACTGAGACATTAAACTTTTTCGCGAGTTCGTCCAATGTCATAGATCCTTCTTTTAATAATTTTAAGATTTCAATCTTTCTTTCGCTAGCGTTCATTTATGTTCCTCCTTCAGTTATAGAATAGCATACAAAAATAACATATTCAACCATTTATTGTGTTATTTTATGTTATTTCTTCACATTAAAGTGCTTATACATGCATATTTATATAATTTTAGTGTTATTTTGTAACATTAATAACAGTTTATAACATCTTTAATGTTATTATATCACAGATGTTGAGGGGTGGATATAATAAGCAATAATTGAAATAATACTAGATTCATATAAAAAAAAGGATAGAGATATTCTAATGTGGACCCCGTGTCAAGGACATTAAATAAAAAGGCGCTTAAAAATGATTAG
>NZ_QTUM01000053.1:0-18681 GCF_003435615.1 Catenibacterium sp. AM22-6LB | reverse complement strand
TCGCCCCCACAGTGGACTTTCACCACCTAGATATATGCCATGCCCGGCATACAAAAAAAGACTTAACATAATCGTTAAGCCTTTGAGTCTTTATTCTTCTTCAGACATCATTGAATCTAATACTTCCTGTACAAATGCATATTCTTCTTCTGTTTCAATAGGAAGAATATTATCTGCATCTTTAGGATCTACCTGTGAAGCATAGATATTCAACTGATCATCTTCATCTGAACTGTTATCTGTATAGATGATATATTCTTTACCTGTTGCGTCATCTGTGAATCCCAAGATGACTTCACAAGTTACTTCTTCGCCATCTACATCTAGTACGAATGTATCTTTCATTAGATTTTTACCCTATTTAAATGCCAGATATCCTTTACATAGTCTTCAATAGTTCTATCACTTGAGAAATGACCACTCTTTGCGATATTAGCTAAGCAGATCTTAGACCAGTTAGCACGGTCCTGATATAAGTTATTGATCTTTTCCTGTGCAAGTCTATAGCTTTCAAAGTCCTTTAATAAGAAGTATTCATCATTTCTAGCCATTAATTCATCAAAGATAATCTTGAATTCTTCTCTTGAAGAGTTCCAAGTACCATCTACTAATGAATCAATAACCTTCTTGATATTTGGATTATTGTTGTATTCATTCCAAGAGCTATAAGAACCACTTGCCTTTAAGTCATTGACTTCATTATCCTTCATGCCAAAGATAACTACGTTATCATCACCAACTAATTCCGCAATTTCTACATTGGCACCATCTAATGTACCAAGTGTTAATGCACCATTCATCATGAACTTCATGTTAGAAGTACCACTTGCTTCCTTACCAGCAGTAGAAATCTGTTCAGATACATCTGCAGCAGGAATAATCTTTTCAGCAATAGTAACACCATAGTTTTCAATAAATACAACCTTTAAGTATTTATTAGTTTCTGGGTCATTGTTTACCTTTTCAGCTACGCTGTTGATTAACTTAATGATCTTCTTAGCTAAATAGTAAGAAGGAGCTGCTTTTGCACCAAAGATATAAGTATGTGGATAAATTCTGAAGCTGCTATCTTCTTTCATTCTCTGATATAAATAGATAATATGCATGACATTTAATAACTGTCTCTTGTATGCATGTAATCTCTTAACCTGAATATCAAAGATAGAGTTCACATCTACATCAATACCATTATGTTCCTTAATGTAATCTGCAAGAATCTGTTTTCTCTGCTGTTTTACATTATAGAACTTACTCTGAGTAATTGAATCAGTTACATAAGGAGCTAACTTTTCTAAATCATCTGGTCTATGCATCCAGCTATCACCAATTGATTCATTAATTAATGAAGTTAACTGTGGGTTACAATATGCAAGCCATCTTCTATGAGTGACACCATTCGTTTTATTGTTGAACTTGTTAGGATATAAAGTATCGAAATCCTTCATTTCTCTTTCTTTTAAGATATCAGAATGAAGCTGTGCTACACCATTGACACTAAATGAACCAGCAATCGCAAGTCTAGCCATATGTACCTGACCATCTTTAATAATCATAACTCTCTGTAATAGTTCGTTATCATTTTCAGTCTGCTGTTTTACGAAACCAATGAAACGTCTATTGATTTCTTCGATGATCTGATAAACTCTTGGTAATAAGTCTCTCATCATATCAACAGGCCATTTTTCTAATGCTTCAGCAAGGATTGTATGGTTTGTATATGCGCAAGTCTTACATACAATATTCCATGCATCATCCCATTCCATTCCATAATCATCAATAAATACACGCATTAATTCAGGAATAACTAATACTGGATGTGTATCATTTAACTGAATAACATTCTTTTCATGGAAGTTAGTTAAATCAGGATATACTCTTAAATGTGCACGAATAATAGAATTTAAACCAGCACATACAAAGAAATACTGCTGTTTTAAACGTAATACTCTACCAGCATGTGTAGAATCATCAGGATATAATGTCTGACAAATATCATTGACTTCCTGAGCATACTGACGGAAATCTTTATTTGTAGGAATATTTTCACTAGGTTCAGCTTTCCATAATCTTAATGTATTAGTCACCTTAGTATCATTACCAACAATTGGCATATCATAAGGTACAGCACGTACTGCTTCATAATCTACATGCTTCCATCCACCAGTTGCATCATCCCAGATTACTTTACCCCAGAATTTAACTTCTGTTGCATGCTTAGGTTTTCTTACTTCCCACATATTACCTAAACGTAACCACTGGTCTGGTACTTCTACCTGGTATCCATTTTCAATCTTCTGTTTGAAGAAACCATAATCATAACGAATAGTATTACCGAAAGCTGGATAAGATAAAGAAGCTAAAGAATCCATGAAGCAGGCAGCAAGACGACCTAAACCACCATTACCTAAACCAGCATCTGATTCTAATTCTTCTAGATCATGGATATTAATACCATAATCTGCGAGACCTTCCTTTGCAGTTTCATAGATACCTAAGTTCATCATATTGTTGACTAATAGACGACCAACTAAGAATTCCATTGAGAAATAGTGAACCTGTTTCTGCTGCTTAGCCTGAACTGCCATCTTTGTCATAGCCCAGTTAACAGATGCATAGTCACGAACCATAGTTTCAAGAACCATGAACTTTTCTGTTAAATGTGCTTCTTCTACTGTACGACCATATGATTCAATGATTCGCTTAGAAAATTCATATTTAAATTCTTCTTTTGTATTAAACATTTACTACTTTCCTTCCTTTACAACACTTTTCTTTGTCTTCTTTGGAGAAGACACTTTTTTAGCTGGCTTATGATATTCAAATACCACCGCGCTAAATGGCGCTAATTTTACATGAATACTCTGTGCTTCATTGAGACAAGTACCTTTCTTTGATCTTAAAGCACGTGTATTTGTGTAATTTGAACCGTTATAACTATCTTTATCTGTATTCAAGATTTCTTTATAGCTTCCAGCAAACGGTACTGGTACAGCATAATTATCATGACTATTACCAATAAAGTTAGCTACTATAACTAAACAGTTGCCTTTCTTATCAAATCGAGCATATGAGAATACACTCTGATTATGATCATCTACAACCAGCCATTTAAATCCATCTGGATCATAATCCATACTATAAAGAGCTGGATGTTCTTCAACCATCTTATTTAAATCCTGCATAAAATGATGGAAAGAATCATGCTGTGGATATTCTAAGATATTCCAAGCCAATGCTTTTCTTTCATCCCATTCCTTATATTCACCTAATTCATTACCCATGAAATTAAGCTTCTTACCAGGATGAGTCATCATATATGTATATAAAGCTTTTGCCTGCGCGAACTTGTCTCCATCAAGTCCCCACATCTTATTTAAAATAGTTGCTTTACCATGAACCACTTCATCATGTGAGAATGGCAAAATAAATCTTTCTGAATAGAAATACATCATTGAGAAAGTTAATAAATTATGATCATATTGACGATAAACTGGATCTTCTTTGAAATACTTCAATGTATCATTCATCCAGCCCATATCCCACTTATAATCAAATCCTAAACCGCCATCCTTAACTGGTTTAGTAACATATGGGAAATCAGTTGAGTCTTCTGCAATAGTCATTAATGCAGGATATCTTTCATGAATCTGTTCATTCATAGTCTTTAAGAACTCTAAAGCCCCATTGTTTGTACCAAAGTCTTTATTACCTTTCCAGTAAATAAGGTTGCTGACAGCATCAAAACGAATACCATCAATATGGAATTCTTCTGCCCAGAAATGAACAGCACTCTTTAAGAATGAACGTACAGTATCTTTTGTCACATCAAAATATACTGAATCCCATTCAGAATAACGGTTATTCACATCTGCATATTCATAAACCCAGCCTCCATCAAACTGATAAAGACCATGTCCATCTTTAACAAAATGAGCAGGTACGAAGTCCATAATAACCCCTATACCTTCTTTATGACACGCATTAATGAAATCCTTTAACTGTTTTGGATGTCCATAACGACTTGTCGCACTAAAATAACCTGTTGCCTGATATCCCCAAGAGCCATCAAATGGGAACTCATTTAAAGGCATTACTTCAATATGTGTATAGCCCATCTTCTTTACATAAGGAATGATTTCATCAATCATTTCTTCATATGAATAGAATTCTCCATCAGATGTATCTGTAAATTCCTTTTTCATCTTCCAAGAACCAAGATTCGCTTCATAGATATTCATGTTACGATCATAGTTATTAGAACGTGACTTCATCCATCTAGAATCATGCCAGCGATAACCATCTAGGTTATATACCTTAGATGCTGTACCTGGTCTAATTTCACTGAAAAAGGCATATGGATCTGCACGATCAACAATAGCTCCAGAAGGTGTTTCAATTCTATATTTATAAAGGTCATACTGCTTTAGCCCTTCAATATAGAGAGTCCACACGCCTCCATCATTATATCTCTCCATATAATGCTGTGTTCCATCCCAGTCATTAAAATTACCTACAACCTGAACACTTCTTGCATGTGGTGCATATACTGTAAAACGAACGCCCTTTTTATCCGGATGAGCACCGAATACCTTATATGCTTCTAAACACTTTCCTTCAAAAAACAATTTTATCAAGAAATTATCTAACATACCTATATGTCTCCCTTCATAAACTTTATTATACAATAAATATGACCAAAATTCATTCATTTCAGACAATATAGGCAAAAAAATGTAAACGGTTACTTGATTGTGATATCCTGAATGTTATTTAATACGATAGAAACTGTTCCATCAGGGTTTTCTTTCTTTTCAAAAGTAGATCCATTCACATATTCATCTACTGGCATAGTTATTTGAATATCCTCATCAAGAGTAATCTTAACAACCTCTACAGAACGTCCTAATGCATTTAAAGAAATTGTATCATCCTCACCAATCCCAAGATCCTTCAACATTGTTTCTGATTCTTCCTGAGCCTGATAATCTCTTTCCATGACCTTACGAACTACTTCTATTGGTTTAACAAGTTCACCCATCTGTGTTCTTTCTAATATTTCCTGTTTTACAAGTGGAAGTGCTTCTTTATCATTTACATGATAAATATCATCAATCTTATTCACTACTTTCTTCATAGTAGAAATCTTCTGACGATCAGTGAGTTTTTCTTCTCCCTTAATCCATTGACTATTAAGGTAAGTATCCATCTTGCCATCAATGAGATACTTCTTTTCAATAAGAGATATCTTCTTATGATCTGTATCTATAATAATCGCTTCATCAACAGCTGTACCAATCTGAGGAAGAACCTGTCTTCTTGTAATACGGACATTTTCCTCTTCTACAAGAGATACAGAATTATATTTATAATTAAGCTTTAAAGCGGCAATCATATGTACACCATCACGATAACAATCCACATATAAAATATTACTATTAGGCATTTCTTCAATCACTGAACCTAACGCAAAGAACTTTTCACTAATTTCTTTTGCCTGTTTCTTGAATTCTTCATCATCTTCTAGCATCTTATCTGCACGAAGTAATAATTCATGAAGTGAAGGCACAACAAGTTCTTTAATAGCTGGACTGTATAAAGCTTTTTCTACTTTTTTATGATAATATTCCTGAGTTGTATCATTTAATTCGCAGAAATCTTCACTTAAATATATCTTACGATGCTCAAAATCAAGCATATGCATCATGATTTTATTAATAATAATAGTGTTCATTTATATTCTGCCACTCAAAATGTGATTAAATATACTCACATCGAGATAATGTAAGTTCTCACGAACATTACTTACTATGTCATCGTGTATGCTTTGGATTGACCGAAATCATATCTACTCACAAGTTCATGTACACTCCATAGTCGTAAATTCCCGAAATAGCCTTCGGTACATACCTACGTTTGCTTTTATTTATGCAACTTCGTAAGTGGTAGCATCTCTCAGATTTAGTGCAGCATTGAAATCTCTGTCTTCGATATAACCACAATCACATCTGAAAAGTCTATCTGAAAGCTTTAAATCTTTCTTGATACTTTTACAGCAATGACATGTCTTAGATGATGGGAACAATCTATCTACTATTCGAAGTTCGATTCCGTTCTCTTTGCATTTAGCTAGAAGCTTTGTTTTAAATTCATAAAACTTCTGCGAAGCAACTGCCTTTGAAAGATGCTTGTTCTTCATCATTCCTGATACGTTTAGATCTTCAATCGTTATATAAGATGGCTTGGTTTTCACTATCTCTGCGATTGTCTTATTGATGTAATCAGTACGAATATTGTCAATTCTATGATGAAGCTTCTGTATCTTAAGCCTTTGTTTCTGTATATTTCTTTTTTGAGTGGACCCTCCTTTCTTTATATTTTCATACTTTCGAGAAAGACTTCTCTGTTCTCGAGCAAGCTTTTTTTCAAGCTTCCTTAATCTGGCAGATTTGTTGATGTTCTTATAAGTTTTTCTATTAGAAACAATCGCAAGGTCCTTTAATCCAAGGTCAATGCCGATTCCTTTACTGGAATTATTGGCTGTCCTTTTATCTGGGATTTCTATAAGAACTGAAACATAGTATCTGTCAGCTTTTATTGAGACATGACCGCTCTTAATTACGTATCCATCTTTTGTAGTTGGAATATATCCTTTCTCTTTGATGCGGACCCAGCCAAGTGACGGAATCTTGATTCTGTGTCTTTCACAACGACAATCTTTTGGATTATTCCTTACAAAATACATTTTCACATCAGACTTGCCTTTCTTCTTAAACTTTGGAAAGGCGCTCTTGTGATTAAAGAATCTTGTAAATGCGGTCTGTCCGTTATTGACTGCCTGTGTTACCGATTTTGAATAAGCTTCCTTGATCCAGGAATATTCCGGATGATTCGGAAGATACTCATTGTTAAGCCAAACTCTAAACTGGCTGCTGCTCATAAACTTTTTGCCACTTTCATGAAGCTCCTTATTATGAGCAAGATAGAAGTTATAGATAAATCTGCAAGTACCTATTGTTTTACGAATCTTGACTTTCTGCTCCTCTGTTGGATTTATTTCCGTCTTGAAGCTCTTCAGCAATTTCCTCATCCCTTTCTATTAGTTTTTTATACTTACGAAGCCCATACAGCCTTCAGAAGAACACATGAATTATTGAAACAATATCCTGCATGAATTCTTCATCTGATTACTAATCTAATTATAGAACAAATGGAAAATCTATGCATCAAGTTCAGCTTCATGAACGCCTTTTAATCGGCGTTAATAAAATTTAATTTTCACTACCCTGTGGTCTGTTGTTATTCGAATAATTCTTTTGCATCACAAAACTATCTTAAAAATGAAACTTGATTTAGTAAATGATGATTATAAGTATAATAATGTCTATTAGTTTGGGTTCGTTTTGCCTTTAAGGTTCCTTCTCTATCTCAACGTTATAATATCTTAACAGATACACCTAAAAGTTCAGCAAAATCCTTTGGTTTAAAATTTATGATATTTAATGTGTTCACTTTAACGCTCTCCTTTGAGTGAGTTTGAACATATTTAATCACATTAGTCAATATATTTAGTTACTTATATTTTTCTCCTTTCACGTGTGTCATTATAGCAAATTTCTTCTATTCCTCAAACTTTTATTCCTTAATTTCCTCTTTGTTTTGTGGTAGTATTGGCTTAGGTGATGATTATGGACAACAAAAATTTCAATTTTCCAGATGATAAGATTTTTCAATATATTACATACGGTATTGTCTTAGCTTTTATTCTTTTTAATTTAGAATCAGTATGGGACTTCTTCCTTAATGCATTAGGGCTTGCAAGACCCTTCTATATTGCGATAGTAATCGCATTTGTAATCAATATTCCAATGAAACTTGTAGAGAAGTTACTTGTGAAAGCAAGAGAACAATTGGCGAAGAAAAAACCTAACCTAAAGCTTCCTCAATTCTTAGTAGAGGGAACTCGTGGTATTGCGATGGCTATCACTATTATATGTTTACTATTAATATTAGTGATGTTCTTCTCATTCATTATTCCTAGAATTGGAGAAAGCTTCTCACTCTTATTCTCTAACTTAGATAATTATGCAAAAAGACTTGCTGTCTATATTACTTCTATATGTACAAAATTTAATATTGATTATTCAGTAACAGTAGATGAAGTACAGAAATGGTTTGCCTCTATTGATTTAAGTACAATTCTTGCGACTGCAGGTAATTTCTTAGGTAATCCTCATTTTAAAACAACAGAATTTGTATCAAATATTGGTGGTTCATTCATTACTGCTATCACTTCATTCTTTATGGCTCTCTATCTTCTTGCAAATAAAGAAAAACATCTTGAACAAGGTAGAAAACTCATTGCATATATATTAGGTCATAAACGTGCAGGTATAGCCTTTGATATCATGAGTGAAGCCAATCATTATTTTAATAGTTTTGTGACAGGACAGATGTTAGAAGCAACATGTTTTATGTTAGAGGTTTATATTGCGATGCGTTTATTTAGAATGCCTTTCCCTGAATTAATTGCGATTATGGCTTTCTTATTTAGCTTTGTACCTATGTTTGGTAATTTTATTACCTTCTTTGCAGGACTCATCTTAGTGGCTGCAGCACAGAGTAAGAGTATGTTAGCTTTTGCGATTATTTATCTTTGCTTACAGCAGTTTGAAGGAAATGTGGTATATCCTAAGATTGTAGGTAAATCTGTAGGTATAGGTGGTTTATTTGTCTTACTAGGTATTACTATATTTGGTAATCTATGGGGTGTTGTTGGTGTACTTATCGGTGTACCACTTACTGCTTTGATCTATGCTGTATTCTCTAGAATCATTAATATCGGACTCTATCAGAAACATATAGAAATCACATACAATAACCTCTATAAACTAGATGAAAATGGAAATAGAATAGATAATAAAGTGAAACCAAAAAAGGACCCTTCTATTTAATCGGGATCCATATATTATGCCAGTTGAAGTATTCTTCTTCTGGTTTCCACATAGAAACAATCTGAGTAAAGATGTCACCATCTAGCTCCAGGTTGTTTTTTTTCATATAATCAAAAGCAGGTTTTAATACTTCATAAGTGAGTATTTGTGATGAACGTGATGAGAAACTCATATAAAGACAAGTTCTTGGAGGATAGTAATGCACATACTCTGTTTCTTTAATATCAAATAGTGATGCAAACTGTTCTTCTATCCCAATTCCAAAATAGAAATCTTTATTTTCTGTTTCTATATGTTCTTTTGGAAATAATGCAGTAGAGAAAATAAAAGGAACATATTGTGTAAACTGCTTCAATTCTTCTTTTTCCTGTTCACTTAAATCCAGAGTATAACATTTCTGTGTATCTATACGAAAAATACCAGGGCTTGTTCTTAGAGTGAGGTTCTTTTCTTCAAAGCTATTAATGAGAGCTCTATTGATACGCATCTTCTTTAAAAGATTCATATTATAGATGATATTCTGTTCAATGATTTTTTCCTGGTTATCTAATACGTCATCTATTTCTTCTAATGTGCGCTTCTGAAGGATTTTAGATGTTTCATCAATTGAAAGTCCAAAACCTAAATAACAGCGTGCACGAATAATCATATGAAGATCCCAGGTTGTATAGTAGCGATAGTTTGTCTTTTCATCATGAATAGGAGCAATGATCCCTTTTCTCTCATAATAACGTATTGTTTCTGGTGTAATACCTAATATTTTCGCAAGTTCTCCAATTGTATAAGTATTATACATTTCAAGTCCTCCTTAAAACCATTTGAGAGTTCTTACCCATTATACCAAAGAAAACCCTATCATTTATGCTTATTTTAAGCAAATTTAGACTATTGACTCTCAAACTATTTGAGACTCTATAATCAACTTGTAAATTTTTTAACAAAGGGAGAGAAACAAAATGGATGAAAGAAAAGTAGTTTTGATCACTGGCGGAGCCATGGGTCAAGGACGTGCACATGCATATAAATATGCAGAAAATGGATTTGATGTTGTATTAGCTGATATGCAGGAACCAACAAGTGAAGCATTTAAAGAAACAATCGCACATTGTGAATTATTAGGTGCAAAAGTACTTGCTGTTAAGGCAAACATCACTTCTACAGATGATATGGAAAACTTATTCAAGAGTGCATGGGATACTTTTGGACGTATTGACGTTGTCATTGCGAATGCAGGCGTTATTAACTTTGCCTACACTTGGGAGTTAACAGATGAACAGGTAGAAAAAGTCATCAACATTAATCTTATCGGTACTTGGCGTACAGATAAGTATGCAGCACAGTATATGTTGAAACAGGGATTTGGTCGTATTATTAATATTTCTTCTACTTCAGGATTATATGGAACACCAAAGCTTGCAACATATTGTATGAGTAAATGGGGGATCTTAGGATTAACTAAGACACTTGCGAAAGAAGTAGGTTCTAAGGGTATTATCGTGAATGCATTATGTCCTACGAAAGTTAAAACACCCATGTGTGAAACAATGGAATATGTACAGTTTATTAATGATTTAACAGGTAAAGATTTCAAATCTGTTGAAGAAATGTACAATGGCGTACCATTCCTTGATGTAGAAGATATTTCTTCTATGGTTTATTGGTTAGGTACTAGCCGTGAAGCAGGTAAATTTAATGGCCGTGAAGTCGCTTTAGACTTAGGTACATTACAGTAGGAGGATTATCATGAATATTACGAAAGCAACACGCTGGCGTGTGTTTGCAGGAGTATGGATTCAATCTTTATTCACTTCTGCCACTGCCTTCTTCAGTTTATTCTGTTTGCCACTATGTAATCAGTTTGGATGGAGTACTTCTGATTTCTCAATGGCTTATACTATTTATATGTTTATTTATTGTGCTGTAGGCTTTATTGGTGGTATTTTAGCTGAAAAGTTACAGCCTAGAGTGGCTATCTATATGGGTCTTGCATTATTTGCAGGTGGATGGGTATTAACAGGTTTTGCGAATACAATCCCATTCTTATATGTAGCTTATGGTGTAATTGCCGGTGCTGGTGCTGGTATGATTTATCCAGCATGTCTTCCAACCGCTTTAAAATGGTTCCCTGACAAGAGTGGTTCTATTTCTGGTTTAGTACAGGCTGGAGCTGCATGTGGACCATTCATTATGTCACCAGTGGCTCAGATGCTTATCTCTACATATGGTGCACAGACTGCATGTAAGATTCTTGGTGTGATCTTCTTAATTGGTGTTGGTGCTGTTGCTTGGATGATCGTACCTTGTCCTGATGGATGGACTCCTGAAGGATGGACACCATCAACTACACAATCTAAAGAATTAAATACAAAAGACTATAACATCCCACAAATGGTTAAAACGCCTATCTTCTGGGTATTAGTAGTAATGTTTATCTTTGCGAATGCAGCAGGAACTATGATGGTCTCTGCTACTTCACCAATCGCTCAGAAACAGATTGGTTTAAATGCAATGAGTGCAGCACTTTGTGTATCACTTATGACTTTATTTAATATGTTTGGTCGTATCTCATTTGGTTTTGTCTATGATAAATTAAAGGGATGGAACTCACTTATTCTTGTATTACTTATTAATGGTATCTCAATGTTGATGTTAACTATGGCTCATTCTTATGCCTACTTCATCTTATGTATTGCCTTAGTAGGATTCTCATTTGGTGGATTACTAGTCGTATTTGCGCCTATGGTTAAGATCATCTTTGGTTCTAAGTTCTATAATAGAAACTATGGTTTAATCTTTATTGGTTATGGTATCGGTGCTTTTGTAGGTCCTAAGATTTCAGCAAGCTTCTTCGATGCCACTGGTTCTTATGTAATGGGTTATATCGGTTCAGCTATTCTTGCAGCACTTGCGATTGTATTAGTACTAGTAGCTAAGAAGTTACAGAAAAGCATGAACTAACATTAAAACGACACTTGATGTGTCGTTTTTTTAATCGTAATAATTCATAGTCACTTACCTCGTGGCTAAATATAGATTATAATATAGCCACAAGAAAGGAGATGATTGTATGAAGATTATTCCAATGCGTGATTTGAAAAATACAGTTGAAGTAGAACGTCTTTGTGCAGAAGAAAACGGTCCTGTATTCGTAACCAAGAATGGATACGGCAGATTGGTTGTTATGGACATTGATTATTATGAAAAGACCATGAGAAAGATGGGTGAAGCAACAACAATATTGGATGGTTTGAAAGATGTGAAATCTGGAAACACGGTAGAGGGAGACACTGCAATATCTAAAATAAGGAGCAAGTATGGCATCTAAATTTGGATATCAACTGACCAAAAGAGCAGAATCTGATTTAGATGGAATTGTCTCGTATATAGCAGTTGAACTGGCAAATCCACAGGCAGCATCTGATTTCGTAGACAAGTTAAAGGATAATATTGACGAAGCAAGAGCTTTTCCTGAAAGTGGTTCTCTTGTAGACAATGAATTTTTACAGTTAGATAATTCGAGAAAGAAATTGATTGGAAATTATATCATGTACTATCTTCCGAATACTGCAGAAAATATAATCTTAATCCTACGTATTGTATATGGTAAACAAAATATCACTGATATTCATATAAAACTGGATATTTGATCACGTAAGCATCGATCACGAGTTGATTGATGCTTTTATTTATAAATACAGGAGAAGATCCATTCCTTTATAGTGTCTTTTGCGCACTTATAGGAATAATGCCATCTTCTTTCTCTATCAAGAAATCAGTATCATCTGTACAATATATACTCACATATTCTGTTGCCATAAGCTGCTGACATATATATTGTTTACTTAGTGTGTGCTCATCCAGTTTTGCTATACATCCTAATAATCCTATATCTAATAAATATAATTGAAATGTATTGAAATCCTCATGTATTTTCAAAGGTGCTTTTACCTGTCTCACACGATTCACTATGTATATCAATCCACAATCAGCTAACCACAAAACAGCCACATCAAAACCTTTACCACGTTTCCCTTCATATGTATTATTAGAAATCTGTATTGGAATACTATTCCATACTTTACTTATTTTTGGACGTGTAAAATCATGTTCATAATCTAATAGAATTCTCTTGTGTATATTGCGTACTTCATCATAACTATGATGACTCACAAAATGTTGTACAGCTTCTGGCATACCACCTACAAAATAATAGTCCTTCAAAGCATCACTTTGTTTAGTTGCTAATAAGAATTCCTTATAGCTAAGTGGATAGAGGTTCATATGATCTACTTTACCTACTGGAAACGATGTCCCTTGATGTAAATCAATACCCATGAATGAACAGGCACATACAATATGATATTCAGGTGCATTTTCATTGAAATATTTTAAAGAAGTTAAGGATCTAGGTACTTCCTGTAATTCATCAAATATAAGAAGTGTGTTGTCAGGATCAATTTTTTTACCACTATACAGTTCCATACCTGTAATCAAACGTTTTGTATCTAAATCATACGAAAACAAATCTTCCATAGTTACATTATCTTCAAAATTAATATAAACAGTATGAGTATAAGCTTTCTTACCAAACTCTTTCATCAGCCATGTTTTACCTACATGTCTTGCACCCTGTATAATCATTGGCTTACGATTTGGCTTTTCTTTCCATTTGAATAATTCTTCTATTGCGTATCGATACATAGAGACACCTGCCTTATTATTCCTTTATATCACCTTTTCACATTTTTTACAGCAAAAAAATGTGTTATCACTACACTTTTTACAACGAATAAATGTGCTGCCACTACACTTTTTACAACGTAAAAGTGTAGTACCTCAACATTTTTTGAGCATAAAAAAGACTATCACACATAAGTGTCATAGTCTTTTGATGTTATAATTTGAAGTTTGCTGCGTCTTTCTTGAACTGTTCAACATCTTCATCAGTACCTAATACAAAGTGTGTTTCAGTAATCTGATGCTGAGTACCAGCTGTATAATCAAGACCGCTTGTTTCATAATCATAAGAGAATGATTTTCTTACCTTCTCTACTCTTGGGTTAGAATGAGGGATAGCAGATAATAATGATCTTGTATATGGATGGAGAGGATTACTAAAGATTTCATCTGCAGTTCCTGTTTCTACTAAGTGACCTAAATGTAATACACCAATTCTATCAGAGATGTATTTAACCATTGATAAGTCATGAGCGATAAATAAGTAAGCAGCACCTGTTTCTTTCTGCATCTTCTTCATTAGGTTTACAACCTGTGCCTGAATAGATACGTCTAGGGCTGAGATTGCTTCATCGGCAATAATTAGATCAGGGTTCATAATTAAGGCTCTTGCGATACCAATACGCTGTCTCTGACCACCAGAGAACTGGTGTGGGAAACGGTTCGCATGTTCTTTTGATAAACCTACCATTTCAAGAATCTTATAAACCTTTTCTTCTCTTTCTTTTTCATCTTTATAATCATGATGAATATCAAGACCCTGAGCAATAATATCAATAACCTTCTTACGAGGGTTTAAACAAGCCATTGGATCCTGGAAAATCATAGCCATCTTAGTACGTAATGTCTTAAGAGCTTTATTAGACATCTTACCAGTGATATCTTCACCTTCGAAAATGATCTGACCATCAGTTGGATCATATAATCTAATAATAGCACGACCAGTAGTAGATTTACCTGAACCAGATTCACCTACTAAACCATATGTTTCACCTGGCATGATTTTGAATGAAATACCATCAACGGCTTTTACAGTAAACTTTCTACTTGGATAGAAATACTGTTTTAAATTCTTGACTTCAAGAATTGGAGTCTGACTATTCTTGTCCATTATTTGGTACACCTTCTTTCATCATGTTATCGATTCTCTTTCTTAATGCTTCAGGCATTTCTACCTTTGGCGCATTTGGATGCATTAACCAGCTGGCTACCTTATGAGTTGTAGAACCTTCTACTTTGAACATAGGTGGTTCAATTCTCTTATCGATATTTAATGCATATTTATTACGTGGTGCGAATGCATCACCTTTGATTTCTTTTGTAACGTTTGGTGGTGAACCAGGAATTGTATATAATTCTGGATCATCAGTATTTAGATCAGGCATTGCTGATAAAAGACCCCAAGTATATGGATGTAAAGGTCTGTAGAAGATATCTTCGATAGAACCTGTTTCTACAATCTTACCTGCATACATAACGTTTACGAAGTCAGCTACCTTAGCAACTACACCTAAGTCATGTGTGATATAAATAACTGAAATACCTTTTTTCTTCTGTAAGTCCTGAATTAATTCAAGGATCTTAGCCTGGATAGTTACATCTAGGGCTGTTGTAGGTTCGTCACAAATTAATACATATGGATCACAAGATAAAGCGATTGCGATAACAACACGCTGTCTCATACCACCAGATAACTGATGAGGGTAGTTCTTCATACGTTTTTCTGCATTTGTGATTCCTACTTCTTCAAGAAGCTCTACAGCCTTTTTATATGCTTCTTCTTTAGATGTTCCATAATGATACATCATTGGTTCCATGATCTGTTTACCAATTGTCATTGTTGGGTCTAGAGAAGTCATTGGATCCTGGAAGACCATCGCAATCTTTCGACCACGAATTTCCTTCTGGATTTCCTTTTCTGTCATCTTAGTAATATCTACTGTATGTTTTTCATCAGTATCTGGATCATGCCAAGTATAGTCGATTGAACCACTTTCAATACTACCATTCTTAGCTAAGATACCCATGATAGCTTTTGTAGTAACTGATTTACCTGAACCAGATTCACCTACAATCGCAATTGTTTCTCCTTTATAAAGGTCTAAGTTAACACCACGGATGGCATTCACTTTCTTACCTTCAATCTTAAAGGAGATATTTAAGTCTCTGATTTTTAAAATTCTTTCTCTGTCAGCCATAATTACATCTCCTTCATAGTAGGATCAAGTGCATCTCTTAAACCATCACCTAATAAGTTGAATCCTAACATTAATACTGCAAGGATAATAGCTGGGATAGTCATCTGAGTTGGATATACTGTGAATACTTCGAAACCTGAGTTGATCAAAGTACCAAGTGAAGCCTGAGGTACAGTTAAACCTAAACCAACGAATGCTAGATATGCTTCATAGAAGATTGCATTTGGGATAGTCATCATAGACATGATGATTAACTGACCAAAGATGTTTGGTAAGATTTCCTTGAATAAGATAAAGATATTGCTTGCACCTAATGTTCTAGAAGCAAGAATGAATTCATCTTCCTTGATTTTTAATACCTGTGCTCTTGTGATACGAGACATAGGAATCCATTCAGTGAAGATTAATGCAAGAATAACAGTATATAAAGAAGGCTTTAATACTGTTAAAAGAATAGTTAATACTACTAGTGTTGGGATAGAGTTGATGATTTCCTGAATTCTCTGAAGGACAGAGTCAATTAAACCACCAAAGTAACCAGAAATTAAACCATAAGTCATACCAACTACGATATCAATAACTACTGCAACTAATGCGATAATTAATGAAATACGAGTACCCTGCCATGTTCTTACGAACAAGTCACGGCCATATTTATCAGTACCAAAGAAATGAGTACCATTTGGAAGAATATTCGCAATACTTGTATCAATTGCATCATATTTCCAATGAGAAATCATTGGTACAAAGATAGCAAGTAAAGCAATGATAATAATACAAGCTAAACCAAAGATTGCACCTTTGTTCTGAGTAAAACGGTAAACAACGTCTTTCCAAGCAGGTCTTGCAGGAGCAACTTCATCAATGTTGATATTCTGTTTATCACCGATAAACTCAAAATCATCTGGCAAAAATTCATATTTCTTGTCATCCATCTTAGTTGTCCCCCTTTCCTAAACGGATACGTGGATCGATAATACCATAAGATACATCGATTACTAACATCATAACGATATACATGAATGCATATAAGAATGAACATGCAACGATGATGTTGTAGTCATTGGCACGAATACTATTAATTAATAGCTTACCTAAACCTGGTACAGAACAGATCTGTTCTACTACCATTGTACCAGTCATCAAGTTAACTAGGATTGGACCTAAGATAGTGATTACTGGAATTAAGGCATTACGTAATGCATGCTTGAAGATTAATGTCTTGCGATCTAAACCTTTAGCCATTGCAAGAGTCATATATTCACTGTTTAATACAGAAATCATTTCTGTACGAGTGAAACGTGCTACGTTAGCAATAACGCTCATAGATAAAGCGATAACTGGCAATATAGATGAGAAGATCGGATTCATATCATCATACATTGTTGGTAAGATGCGAAGATCATTACTGAACAAGATAACAAGTAATAATGCGAATACGAATGATGGGATAGATACACCTAAGATAGAAATAATAGTTGCGATTGTATCCCAAATAGTGTTCTTGTTTAATGCAGCAACGATACCAAGTAACATACCTACTAATGTACCTAAGATACATGCAGCGATACCATAAGCAAATGAAATCTTAGCTGCGTCGAATACTAATTCAGAAACATTCTGATCTTTGTATAAAACATAAGAAACACCGAAGTCGCCTGATAACATATTCTTTAAGTATGTACCATACTGTACAAGAACTGGCTTATCAAGACCATATTTTGCCATAATGACTTTCTGCTGTTCTGGGCTCAACTTTTCTGAGTTGAATGGAGAACCTGGCATACAACGAGTCATAATGAACAGAACTGTAAGTATAACAAATAGAGTAATTGCGGAAATAAGCAATCTCTTTAAGATATACCTAATCATGGATTTATCCATATAAATATCACACCTTTCATTTAAAAAGAAGAACACATTATAGCAAGAGCTATAATGTGTTTATTCTCACTATGTTCTGTTTATTCTTATTTGATAGTTACGTATTTGAATGTATAAGGAACACCAACTGCTGAATGAACAACTCCTTTTACATTCTTAGCCTTTAATGCTGCAGCACCCTTTTCGAATACTGGAATATAAGCTAAATCATCAAGTGCAGTCTTTTCTACCTGAGTCATTAAGTCCCAACGTTTATTTAAGTCTGATTCAGCCTGAACCTGTTTCATTAATGAATCAACTTTAGCATTGCTGTACTTACCATAGTTATTCTGGTTACCAGTTAAGAATAAGTTCAAGTAAGTAGTTGGATCAGCATAGTCTGGACCCCAACGAGTACATGCAATCTGATAGTTACCATTTGCCTGTCTGTTGTAAATTCTGTCTTTCTTTACAGTTGCAACCATGTTTACTTTTAAGCCTTTTAACTTAGAGAAAGAACCCTGTAAGTATTCAGCCATAGTATCCATTGGTGATTCATCAGTACCATATAATAAATCAACTGTGATTGTATCAGTACCTAATTCTTTCTTAGCTGCATCTAAGTATTCCTGAGCCTTCTTAACATCGTAACCTACAAGATCACCTGCAGTATCACGGAAATCTTTACCAGCTGGGCTCTTAGATAACTGTGATGGAACAAAACCAGTTGCTTCTTTAGAACCATCCTTTAAGACATTTTCGCATAAGTCTTTTCTGTTGATTGCATAAGATAATGCTTCTCTTACGTTCTTATCAGCAATTGTCTTATTGTTGAAGTTTAAGCTTAAGTAGAATAAGAAACCTTCATTGAATGTTGTGAAAGTATCTTTACCTTTATACTTATCTACTAATGTAGAGTTGATTGTTGCATA
>NZ_QTUM01000052.1:0-18778 GCF_003435615.1 Catenibacterium sp. AM22-6LB | reverse complement strand
TTGATTATATATTTGTGTCCGCGCAACGAAGGCGCGGGGAAATGGAGGAAAATATGAAAAAAGGTATTGTTGCGATTGTAGGTCGTGCAAATGTAGGGAAGTCTACATTATTTAACCGTATTATTGGTGAACGTGTTTCTATTGTAGAAGACGTACCAGGTGTTACAAGAGACCGTATTTATGCGAAAGCAAGCTGGCTTACAAAAGAATTTAGAATTATCGATACCGGTGGTATTGAATTAAAGAATGCTGATTTTAGAGAACAGATCAAGACTCAGGCTGAGATTGCGATTGAAGAAGCTGATGTTATTATCTTTGTAGTTAATGGACGTGAAGGTTTAACAAGTGAAGATAATTTTGTTGCAAGAATGCTTCAGAAATCAGGTAAACCTGTACTTTTAGCTGTGAATAAGATTGATGATGTCGCTTTTAGAGACAACATTTATGATTTCTATAGTTTAGGTATTGGTGAACCAATTCCTGTATCAAGTGCTCATGGTATTGGTGTAGGGGATCTTCTTGATGAAGTCATTAGAGTACTTCCAGATGAAGAAGATGAATTTGAAGAAGATGAAATCAAGGTATCTATTATTGGTAGACCAAATGTAGGTAAATCTTCTTTGACTAATGCAATCCTAGGTGAAGACCGTGTTATTGTTTCTAATATTGAAGGAACAACAAGAGATGCCATTGATACAGCATTTGAAAAAGATGGTTATAAGTATAGAATCATCGATACAGCAGGTATGCGTAAAAAGGGTAAAGTCTATGAGAATATTGAAAAATATTCAGTACTACGTGCTTTAAAGGCTGTAGAACAGAGTGATGTCATTCTTTGTGTTGTCGATGGTGAAAGAGGTATTATTGAACAGGATAAGCATGTAGCTGGTTATGCACATGAATTAGGTAAATCTGTTGTTTTAGTTGTTAATAAGTGGGATGCTGTCACTAAAGATGAAAAGACAATGGCTAAGATGGAAAAGACTTTAAGAGAACAGTTCAAGTATCTTGACTATGCACGTATTGCCTTTGTTAGTGCTTTAAAGAAACAGCGTATTAATACATTATTTGATTTAATTGTAGAAGCTTATATGAATGCTCATAAACGTGTGACTACAAGTGTATTAAATGATGTTATTGTAGATGCTCAGGCAATGAACCCTACAACTACATTTGAAGGTGGAAGACTTAAGATTTATTATGCCAACCAGGTTGCAGTACAGCCACCAACATTTGTATTATTTGTAAATGATCCTAAGTTCATGCATTTCTCATATAAGCGTTATCTAGAAAACTGCTTAAGAGATCGTTTTGGATTTGAAGGAACTCCAATCCATATTATTTGTAGAAAAAGAGACTAAACTGACCATAAAAGGTCAGTTTTTTTGCGCTTGTTTATCTCTGATAAGCTTCTATAAAGTAATAAACATATCCTAACCTCATTGATAAATATTATAAATAATCTTTAAAATATTAACTAAAAATTAATGGGTTAATTGTGGTTTAAGGGGTGATTATTTAATGATTAAGTTAAAAAAGAAAAGTATTATAGCCATTATGTGTATCATTGCAGTGGTTCTTTTAGGTGGTATAGGTATCTATACTTTTATAAGAGTTCCTAAGTTTGTCTTAAAGGATAATAAAATGCTTAAATTAGAATATGGTAAGAAGTTTCCTTATGATGCAATGGAATTATTAGATACTAAAGACATGGATATAAAAGATCAAAAGAAATTAGTAAAGGAATTAAAGGTTAAATCTAATTTTAAATATGAAGAAGGCAAGAATTATTTTGCGATTGGTGATTATAAGATTACAATGACCTTTAATAAGAAAAACTTATTAAAAAGGTAAAGGTTGTTGATACAACTGCACCAGAAGTCAATACTGATTATGCAAGTATTGATATTGTGAAAGGAACAGATTTAAGTAAATTTGATTTTAATGCGCTTGGTTTATTTAATGCTTCAGATTTATCACCTGTAGAACTAAGTTATGATTTTAGTGCGATTGATGCAAATAAAGAAGGGACTTATACATTAAAGGTGAATGTGAAGGATAGTTCAGGTAATACAACTACAAAAGAATTACCGGTAAATATCACTCTTGTAGCTAATTCAAATCAAGAACTTGTGACTGAGACAATCACTAATGAAGAAGGTAAAAAGATCATTCGTAATACCTTAAAAGACAAAGAAGTGCCTCAAGAGAAGGCAAAAGCAGAGACAAAAACCGAAACACATTCTAATAATGTTTCTCAAGCTAAAAAACAGGTTTCTTCTTCAAATAAACCTTCTGTATCATCTCAATCACCATCTGTAAGTCAAAGCTTTGTCGCTAATATGTCTATATCAAAACATACAACTCAAGCTATTACTGTAATGGGAAATGGTGGCAGTTCTGCAACTTTGACAGTACATACGAAACACAATGGTGTTTGGACTGAAACACTTAGCTGCAGTGCGAGAGTAGGTAGCAGAGGAATTACAGGAAGTAAACGTGAAGGCGATAAAAAGACACCAGGAGGTGTTTATAGCTTTGGACATGCCTTTGGTATAGCAGGTAATCCCGGTATTTCTAGAAGCTATATTCAAGTCAACAACAACCATTATTGGGTGGATGACAGCAATAGCTCTTACTACAATAAATTAGTCGACGCTAGCCAGACAGGTATTCAATGGAGCAGTGCTGAACACTTAGTAGATTATCAAGAAGCTTATAGATATGCTATTGCGATTAACTATAATACATCTTGTACTCCGGGAGCTGGTAGTGGTATTTTCTTACATTGTTCTACTGGCAGGGCAACAAATTGCTGTATCAGTGTCTCTCAAGGGGATATGATTCGTATATTAAAAATGCTTCAAGTAGATGCATTGATTGGTATATATCAGAACAAAAACAGCTTATATTAGTTTTTATATGGTATAGGAAAATTAAAATATTTAACTAATATCACAATACTTGCCACCTCTATAAAGAGGTGGTTTTTTGTATGCACAAAAAAAGAGATGAACAAATGTTCATCTCTCAAGTATTGTGTTTTTTATCCTTCAATACCAGTTTTAGCTTTAACTAATTCAACAACTTCTTCCATTGTAGAAAGTTCAGTAGTTGCCTTTTCAGCTACCTTCTTAGATTCTTCATAAGATAATTCTCTGATACGTTTTCTCTGAGCAAGAATTGAAGTTGCAGACATTGAGAATTCGTCAAGTCCTAAACCAAGTAGTAATGGTGCAGCAAGAGCTTCGCCTGCCATTTCACCACACATACCAGTCCATTTACCTTCTCTATGAGAAGCATCAATTGTGTTCTTAACTAATCTTAAGATTGATGGGTTGAATGGCTGATATAAGTAGTTGATTGTAGATGACATACGGTCAGCAGCGAAAGTGTACTGGATTAAGTCGTTTGTACCGATTGAGAAGAAATCTACAACCTTAGCGAACTGATCAGCAAGAACAGCAGCAGCTGGGATTTCAATCATGATACCAACTTCGATTGAATCAGAAACTTTAACACCTTCAGCAACTAACTTAGCTTTTTCATCTAATAAGATTCCCTTAGCCTTCTTGAATTCTTCAACAGTTGCAATCATAGGGAACATGATCTTAAGATCACCATAAACTGAAGCACGAAGTAATGCTCTTAACTGAGTTCTGAATACTTCTTCTCTCTGGAAGCAAAGACGAATAGCACGAACACCTAAGAATGGGTTCATTTCTTCAGGAACTGGAAGAGCCTTTAACTTCTTATCTCCACCGATATCCATTGTTCTAACAACAACTGGACCATTTACATTTTCAAGTACTGTCTTATAAGCTTCATACTGTGAATCTTCTGTTGGAAGTTCATCTGATTCCATATATAAGAATTCAGTTCTGAATAAACCAACACCTTCAGCACCATTCTGCTTAATAGCTTCGATATCATTTGGAGAACCGATGTTAGCTACTAATAATACCTTATGACCATCAGTAGATACTGATTCAGCAGTCTTTAATGTCTTAAGTTCTGCTTTGTAGTCTTCGAATTCTTTTCTCTTAGCTTCATAAGTTGAAACTGTTTCTTCATCAGGGTTAACAAATACATCACCTGTTAAACCATCAAGAACTACCATATCACCATCATTGACAGTTTCAGTAATAACGTTAGTTGCTACAACTGCTGGGATTTCCATAGATCTAGCTAGGATAGCAGAGTGAGAAGTTCTACCACCGATATCAGTGATGAAACCACGAACTAAGTTTTTATTTAACTGAGCTGTATCAGAAGGAGTTAAATCGTGAGCGATGATTACAACTTCTTCATCAATTAAAGCAGGGTTAGGTAAAGACTTACCTAATAAGTTAGCTTTTAAACGAGTAGTTACGTCTCTAACGTCAGCTGCTCTTTCTTTGAAATATGCATCATCCATAGATGAGAACATAGTAATGAATAAATTAGCTACATCTTCTAATGCTGCTGGAGCACATAACTTTTCATCATTGATCTTAGCTTCAACCTGTGACTGAAGTTCTGGATCTTCAAGAATCTGAGCATGAGCATCAAATACTGCTGCTTCTTCTTCAGATAAGTTTTTAGTAGCTGCTTCCTTAATTGCAGCGATTTCAAGTTTAACTGCTGCAACGCTCTTGTTATATAAAGCAATTTCAGCTTCTGTGTCTTCAACTGTAGTACGTGTTACAGTTAAATCTGGCATATCTAATTTATATGCTTTAGCAATGGCATAACCACTAGATGCCGCAATACCTTTTACATTTGTCATTTTTGACCTACCTCCATATACTCCATATTTTACAATAAAAGGGGTACAAAATAAAGAAAAGAAGTTCTTTCACATATATTTTTTTGACAAATTTACACAATTTTGAGGGTACAAATTAATTTAAATCTTTCTATATATACCTATAAATGTTGAAAGAAGCCAATTAGGTTCATTTTTTCACTTTTTCAATAGAGAAAAATAGATGTATTCTAGTTGCCAGACCACTCTTTGACTACTGTTTCGCCATCAGATAATTTATACCAATATATTTTTAAATAAACAAAGAAAATTTCATATTATGAAAATATTGCTTTACAAATAGGAACAACAAGTATAATATAGAAGTGTAAACAGGAGGATAATAATATGAAAGTTATTGTTACTAAAGATTATGAAGAAGCAAGTCAGAAAGCAGCAGAAATCATGCTTGACGTTATCAAAAATAAACCAAACGCAAACATTGGCCTAGCTACTGGTTCTACACCAATCCGTCTTTATGAATTAATGAGAGAAGATCATAAAGCTAACGGAACAAGCTACAAAGATATCAAATCATTCAACCTTGATGAATATTATGGTTTAGCACAGGATCATCCACAGAGCTATTACTATTTCATGTGCCACCAGTTATTCAATGAATTAGATATCGATAAGAATAATATTAATGTTCCTAAGGGTAAGGGATCTATCGAAGAAGTATGTGATGAATACAATGCATTATTAGCTGAAAATCCAAGAGATATCCAGTTATTAGGGATAGGTTCTAATGGACATGTTGGTTTCAATGAACCAGGTACATCATTTGATTCAGTGACTCACTATATTGCACTTAAACAGAGCACAATCGAAGACAACGCTAAATTATTCTTCAATGGTGATTTAAGCGCTGTTCCTACTCATGCAATCACTATGGGTATTTCTAATATCATGGAAGCTAAGAAGGTATTATTAATTGCGACTGGTGAAAGAAAAGCTGAAGCAGTTAAAGGCTTAGTTGAAGGACCAGTAACAGAAGATTTACCAGCCTCTATTCTTCAGAAACATGAAGATGCAATCATCATCGTTGATGAAGCAGCTGCATCATTATTATCTAAATAATCTCTTAAGGCGCTTAGGCGCCTTTTTTTATGCTATAATTTTTTTGAGGTGATTTCATGAAGGCAATGAATAAAGACAATCCTAAATACAATGACTGTATAGAAAGAGCATCACAGTTATATGAAAGAAAAGGTGATTTTAGAACACCTTTTATGAGAGATTATAATCGTATTATATTTACTACAGCCTATAGACGTTTAAAACATAAGACACAGGTCTTCTTTGCACCTGATAATGATCATATATGTACACGTGCAGAGCATGTGAATTTAGTAGAATCTATCAGTTATACAATCGCCTATCAACTAGGACTGAATACTGAACTTACACGTGCTATTAGTGCAGGACATGATTTAGGACATGCCCCTTTTGGTCATGGTGGAGAAAAGATTCTTTCTTCTTTGTCTATAAAACATGCTTTAGAACCGTTCTGGCATGAAAAGAATAGCCTTCACTTAATAGATGATTTATGTTTATTAGAGGACGATCAACATATTGAACATAATCTTGATCTGACCTATGCAGTAAGAGATGGCGTTATTGCTCATTGTGGTGAAGTGAATCAAAGAAGAATTAAACCTAGAGATGAAAAAATCGATTTAAAAGACTTTAAATCACCAGGACTTTACCAGCCTTATACTCTAGAAGGGTGTGTCGTAAAAATCAGTGATAAGATTGCTTATCTAGCAAGAGATATAGAGGATGCATGGAACTTACATATACTTAATGAAGAAGATATGAAAAGCTTAATAGAAGAAATTAATACAGTTGTTCCAGGTTTATTTAAAGCAATCAATAATGGAACAGTGGTCAATTACTTTATTCAAGATGTGATTCATAATAGTACCGAAGACTATATTGGTTTGTCTAATGAAGCTTTTGAAATCATGAAGATATTTATGAAGTTTAATTATCAAAAGATTTATGAAATAAAGAAGGTTAAGATTCATACGCAATATGTACAATTGATTCTAGAGAGTCTCTTTTCTTTCTTATATGAGTATGGACATCATGACAATTTTGTTTTAGACTTAAAAAAAGATGCAGAACGTTATCCACTCATTATTAATCATTATCTTAAATGGTTAACACGCTATAGTACTTTACTTCATGATGAACGTTATCAAAATCATATAGTCTATGACTTTGAGAATGATTCACTTGCTTTAGAAAAGAGTATTATTGATTATTTATCAGGGATGACAGATCATTTTATAATTGATGCATTTGATGAATTGCTTGCATATAGATAGGGGGAGTTTTTATGCCAATTAATATTCCAGATGATTTACCAGCATATAAGGTCTTAACTGATGAAAACATCTTTGTGATGAACCAGACACGTGCGACTACACAGCGTATTAGACCTTTAAAAATTTTAATTGTGAATATCATGCCTTTAAAGATTACAACAGAAACACAATTATTAAGATTATTATCTAATACACCATTACAGCTTGAAGTAGAACTTATTCATATGTCTACACATGATTCTAAGAATGTTCCTAAGGAACATTTACTGACTTTCTATAAGACATTTAAAGATATTAAAGAGAATTCTTATGATGGTATGATTATTACAGGTGCTCCTGTAGAACAGATGCCTTTTGAAGAAGTAGACTATTGGAATGAACTATGTGAAATCCTTGAATGGGCCAAGACACATGTCTTTAGTTCTTTCTTTATCTGCTGGGCTTCACAGGCTGCTTTACATTATTATTATGATATTGATAAGTACTTATTGAAGCATAAATTAACTGGTGTATATCGTCATCATACTAATCAAAGAAAGATGAGAAGAAAGATTTTAAGAGGTTTTGATTATCAGTTCTATGCACCACATTCACGTTATACAACTGTTTTAAAGGAAGATGTTGCAAGTAATTCTAACTTAGATATACTTGCTGAAAGTGATGATGCAGGTGTCTATTTGGTGGCTTCTAAGGATGGTTCTCAGTTCTTTGTGACAGGACATCCTGAATATGATCCAGACACATTAGATAAAGAATATAAGCGTGACAAAGAGAAACCAGATGTTATTGCAGAACTACCTAAAAACTATTATCTTGATGATGATCCATCTCAGGAAATACAAGTAAAATGGCGTTCACATGCCTATCTCTTATTCTCTAACTGGTTGAACTATTATGTTTACCAGGAAACACCATATGATCTAAGTGATCTTCATGAACGTAAGAAATAAGCCATCTAGTTAGATGGCTTTTATCATAGGGGGGGTGAGTGTATGATATTCATACCATTAATTATATTATTGATCTTATATTTCATGTATTGCATGCTTATGCGTTATGAATCACGTACCTTGTGGAGTGGTGTGGGGTTCTTTGGTCTTTCTATGATGACTATTATTACAGCTTTCTTCTATGCGTTCTACTATTCTGAAACATTAACTCATTATCCACTTATTATGGATATAGGGGTTCTATTAGCCGCTGCTGCAGTACTTGTTATCCTATTTTTTCCACTTGCAACTATTATTATGTTCTTTGTAGAAGGGATTAAAGTCATTAAACATGAAGGATTGAAATTGACTAATCTTCTTTCTTTAATCTTTGCGATAGGATTATTTATTTTCCTATTTGTAGGACCGATATTTGTAAAATCATCTAATAAAATCATGACATCTCTTTATGCTGTTATTTCGTTTGCGGTATTCTATCTCTTATCCGTTCTTGCAAGCTATTGCCTTTCTGCTTTCCTAAATACGTTCCACTTATTCAAAAAAAGGAAATTGGATTATATAATAGTATTAGGAGCAGGAATTAAAGGAGAACAGGTGCCTCCATTACTCGCAAGTAGAATTGATCAAGGAATAGAAATCTTAAAAAAGAATCCAAAAGCCTTACTCATCATGTCTGGAGGACAAGGCAAGGGAGAAGATATTCCTGAAGGAGAAGCCATGGCACGCTATGCCATCAATAAAGGAATTGATGAGAGTAAGATAATCATTGAAAACAAATCTACGAATACAAAAGAAAACCTCTTATTCTCATCAAAACTTATGATTAAAGAATCTCCACGAGTTGGACTTGTTACTACGTCCTATCATGTTTTTAGAGCCTTGATACTTGCGAAAGATTTAGGAATTAGATGCATTGGTTTTGGTTCAGTTACAAAATGGTATTTCACATTAAATGCTTTGATTAGAGAATTCATAGGCTATTTAAGCATGACATGGAAGAAGCATGTAATTGTGATTATTCTCTACAGTATATTTATTGTTATTCTTTCAATTGTGAGGTAAATGATTATGGGTGCATTAAGTGTATTTTTTCTAATGGGTATATTGTCAACTTTATTTCTTATATTTGTATCTCTCTTCATAGGTATACTTTGTACTTATGTAGTAGGTTATCTTTTTGAAGGATTCCTTGTCTCTTCATTATTAGATACTAAAACCTATCGTGGCTGGATTCCATTCTATAATAAATATTTATTAGGAAATATCACAGGAGATCATGTTCTTGGTATTATATCCTCTCTCTGTGCATTTCCTGTATTAATTATTGGATATGTCTTATTTGCGATGGATGAATTAAACTATCTTTTATTTGTTGTGTTTCTAGTAATATTAATTATTGGGTTTATTGTTGATCATATTATTGCTTATCACTTCTTATCTAAAAGATGTAAATATGCATCATGGCTTATTGTATTAAGTGTTTTCTCATGTGGATTCCTTCGTCCTATTATATTATTTATTACCAAAGATTATATTCATGTAAGTAAATCTTAATATTTTTGTAAGGAATTTGAGATGTTTCTTTTCAACATTTCACGATATAACTATTGTGAGGTGAAAAGAAATGCGATTATTCAAGAAATGTCTTTTAGTTCTAGGAATTCTATTACTCATATTATCGGGATATATTATATTTCGTTCAGATACTTTTATAGAAGATGCTTCTACAAATCATGGCTGGAATCTTATGCTTGTGAATCATACAAATAGAATACCAGATAACTATAAAGTGATTCTTACAAAGCTAGATAATGGGAAAGAAGTTGATTCACGTATTGTGCCTGAATTATCACAAATGTTTAGAACTGCAAGAAAAGATGATATTTATATGCAGGTGAATGAAGGATATCGATCATCTTATTCACAACAGAAGATCTTAGATAATCGTACGAATTATTATAAGAGTAAAGGGTTATGTACGCTTCTTGCAAGAAGATATGCATTAAATTATGTATCAGTCCCAGGTACAAGCGAACATCAATTAGGGCTTGCAGTGGATATAGTAGGGGATAACCGTTATACAACCAATCAGTCTGCTTATAGATGGTTAGAAAGAAATGCTTATAAATATGGTTTTGTGAAACGTTATCCTAAGAGTAAAACATCTATAACACATATTAAGCATGAACCATGGCATTATCGTTATGTAGGTAAGAAAGCTGCCTTGAAGATGCATCAGAAAAATCTATGTTTAGAAGAGTATGTAGAGAGCCTGTAATAGACTCTCTTTTCTTTATGTTATAAAATAATATCTGGAGGTATTTTATGAATTATATCAAATTACTTGTTGAAGACATTCATTCTGTCACAATGGCAACTATTAATAGTGAGGGTAGACCTATCACTCGAATCATCGACTTAATGTTGTATGATGAAGAAGGTATTTACTTCTTAACTGCAAGAGGTAAGAGTTTCTATAAGGAACTCATGAACCAAGAGTATATTTCCTTGACAGGACTTAAAGGAAAAGTATCTTTTAGTTTAAGTGGTAAGGTTAAGAATATTGGGTCTCATAAACTTGATGAGATCTTCCTAAAGAATACTTATATGCAGTCTATCTATCCAGAAGATACAAGAAAGGCATTGGATGTCTTTTGTTTATATGAAGCATCTGGTGAATATTTTGATATCAGTGATCCAGCACATATAAAAAGAGAACCTATTACTATTAACAGTAAGGAACATGGTACTTATTATACTATTACTGATCGTTGTATTCATTGTGGCAAATGTGAGACTATTTGTCCTCAACGTTGTATTCATAATGAAGTAATAGATGTCTCACAATGTTTACACTGTGGGGCCTGTTTAGAGATATGCCCAGTACAGGCAATTGAGTTTAAAGGTGTAAAAAAACGTCGTAAAGAAGATGTCTGCTTGATGAATATGTGTATGATTGAAGATGATAAAGGACATGTCTTAGTTCAGAATAAAGTCAATGATTCTTATACTGGTATTACTTTCCCTGGTGGTCATGTAGAAAAAGAAGAAATATTCAAAGATGCTATGATTAGAGAAGTGAATGAAGAAACAGGTCTTACAATTAAGAATCCTTATTTATGTGGTTTATATCATTGGTATAAGCATTCTATTCATAATATTATTCTAGTCTATAAGGCGAGTGAGTATGAAGGAGTTCTTCATTCAAGTGATGAAGGAGAGGTTTATTGGATTGATAAAGAGGATTTTCTTAAACAGCCACTTGCCACAGGGATGGAATATGTCTGGGATATTGTTCATAAGCAACATCAAGAATGTATTATGTCTAATATGGGAGAACATAAAAGAGGGGATTTATTCTAAATAATAACTTTTGATAATTTTCATATGGTGTAAATCGCTTTCATTTGGTGAAAATAAATTATAATGATTTTTATTATGTATATAATACATACAGAAAAGATGAACGGAGGTAAAGAAAATGAGTTTTCCAAAAGGATTTTTATGGGGTGGCGCAGTTGCTGCCAATCAGTGTGAAGGTGCTTATTTAGAAGATGGTAAAGGTTTATCAGTACCAGATATGTTACTTGGTGGAGATGTAAATACTCCAAGAACATTCTTACCAAAGACTGATAAGACTGCTTTCTATCCAAGCCATGAAGCAATTGATTTCTATCATCATTATGCTGAAGATATTGCTTTATTTGCAGAAATGGGATGGAATGTATTCAGATTATCAATCAACTGGGGTAGAATTTTCCCTAATGGTGATGATGAAACACCTAATGAAGAAGGTTTAGCTTTCTATGACAAGGTATTTGACGAATGTAAGAAACACAATATTGAACCTTTAGTTACATTATGTCATTATGAAATTCCTTGGAACATTGTGACTAAATACAATGGGTTCTCTGATAGAAGAGTGATTGATATGTTCGTTAAGTATGCAACTACTTGTATGAAACGTTATAAGGATAAGGTTAAATACTGGTTAACATTCAACGAAATCAATATCGCATGTATGGGTGAAGGTGGATTAGGTGACCTTTATGGTTTAGGTATCATGGACCCAGAAGATGTTAACTCTGATGAACGTATTCCGTTAAACAAATTAAAATCTAACCCTCAGAAGACATTTGAAGCATTACATAATCAGTTTGTTGCAAGTGCATTAGTTGTAACAGAAGGTCATAAAATCAATCCTGATTTCATGATCGGTAATATGATTGCTCATACAACTTTATATCCATTAACACCAAATCCAAAAGATATTCTTGCAGCATTTAATGAAGATAACTTCAAGAATAACTTCTGTGGTGATGTACAGGTTCGTGGTGAATATCCAACATATATGTTCAGATATTTCAAGGATCATGGCATTGATACTTCATTTATTACTGAAGAAGATAAGAAGATTATTAAGGAAGGTGTTATTGACTTCTATACATTCTCTTACTATATGTCTAACTGTGTAACAGTTGATGAAAACGCTGAAAAGACAAATGGTAACCTTGCAACAGGTGCTAAGAACCCTTACTTAAAGGCTTCTGACTGGGGATGGCAGATTGACCCTGATGGATTAAGATATACATTAAATATCCTACATGACCGTTATCCTCATACACCATTAATGGTTGTAGAAAATGGTTTTGGTGCATTCGATAAGGTAGAAGAAGATGGTTCTGTACACGATACTTATAGAATTGATTACTTCAGAGATCATATTAAAGCAATGGATGAAGCTATCGAAGACGGTGTACCACTAATCGGTTATACAACTTGGGGACCAATCGACTTAGTATCTGCAGGTACTGGACAGTATGCGAAACGTTATGGTTTCATCTATGTAGATAGACATGATGATGGAACTGGGGACTTCTCTAGAAGCAAGAAAGATTCATTCTTCTGGTATAAGAAAGTCTGCGAATCTAACGGTGCTGATTTAGACTAATACAAAAAGACGTAACTCATATATATGAGTTACGCTTTTTTTCTTATTCATCAAAAATATTTACAATTTCACCATCAAGAATACGATTCATATTCTTAACAGCACAGAAGTTACCACACATAGAACATGTATCTTCTTTTTCAGGTGCTGCTTCAGCACGATAACGTCTTGCTTTTTCTGGATCAATTGAGTATTTAAATGTTTCTTCCCAGTCCAGCTTCTTTCTTGCACATGCCATCTTATTATCTAATTCCATGGCACCAGGAATACCCTTCGCTATGTCTGCTGCATGTGCGGCAATCTTAGATGCAATAATACCTTCTTTAACATCATCTAGATTAGGCAGACGAAGATGTTCGGCAGGAGTCACATAACATAAGAATGATGCACCATAAGTGGCTGCAATAGCACCACCGATGGCAGCAGTAATATGATCATAACCAGGGGCAATATCAGTAACTAAAGGGCCTAATACGTAGAAAGGTGCACCTTTACAGATTGTCTTCTGGATTTCCATATTAGCAGCAATCTGATTTAAAGGCATATGACCAGGACCTTCAATCATCACCTGTACATCTTTATCCCATGCACGCTGTGTTAATTCTCCTAAAGTCACTAACTCACCAATCTGAGCCACATCAGTTGCATCAGCCAAACATCCAGCACGACATGCATCACCTAAACTCATAGTAATATCATATTCACGGCAGATATCTAAGACTTCATCATAATGTTCATAGAATGGATTTTCTTCTCCAGTCATAGCCATCCAGGCAAACATAATAGAACCACCACGAGAAACAATATTCATTAAACGCTTATTATTCTTAAAACGTTCATACATAGCTCTATTGATTCCACAATGAATAGTCATGAAATCCACACCATCTTCAGCATGCATTCTTACAATATCTAACCATTCTTTTGCAGTAATATCTTTTAAAGCCTTATGATAATAAACAACAGCATCATAAATAGGGACTGTACCAATAATGGCAGGACATTCTTTAGTTAATCTCTTTCTAAAAGTACGTGTATCACCATAAGAACTTAAGTCCATGATTGATTCAGCGCCCATTTTTACTGCATTATTCACTTTTTCAATTTCTACATCCATGTCTTTACAGTCTCTAGAAATACCTAGGTTCACATTGATCTTAGTCTTCAACATTGAACCAATACCACTTGGATCAATAGAAGTATGATTCTTATTACATGGAATAATAGCATGTCCTTTCGCGATGTGTTCACGTAATACTTCTACATCCATAGATTCTTTTGCGGCTACAATTTCCATTTCAGGTGTAATAATACCCTGTCTTGCAGCATCCATTTGTGTTGTGTAACTCATACACTTCCTCCTTTTAAATAATAAAAAAAGGTATACCTGAGCATGTATACCTAAAAAAACAAAATTCCTACGCCGGCATTATCCGTATCAGGTTATATGGGTCGAAATCCGATCGTATTTCTTCTCAGCCGTCGCGTCAGCTCCCCTTTTTTTATTTGGTTGATAGTGGTATATTACATCTTATATAAATAAAATGCAACGCTTTCATTAAAAAAATGTTACAAAATTATTGTGAAATTTTGAACAAATAATGTAACAATGAAAACATTGTTATAATTTTAAATTGCGGTAAAATATATTCAAAGAAAAGTAGTTGTATAGGAGTAAAAAAATGTATAGATTATCAAAAGATGATGTCAAATTATTGAATAACTTATTATTGTTGAAAGATTTGAATCCGGAAGATGGTTATTCAAAAGAGAATGTGATCGAATATGTTAAAGCTGATAGAGAGTTAAATGAAGCAGAACTCAATCAGATTCGCAATTATGTGTTGGATAAGAATCTTGAATATGGGTTTAAGGAAAATGATGAACCGAATGAATTAGGGTATGCAACTGAAGAATTAGGCGATAAATTATTTTATATTATGGAAGATGAAAGTGATAAATAAATGCTCATACTTTCTTTTTTGTCGTATTTATGTGATGTGTATATCATTGACGAAATCGCCAACTGTATTAGGGATATCATCAGCTCTATGAATCTTGTTAATAGGTTTATAGAGTTTTTTTGTTAGAAGTATTTCATGTTATCTTATGACATCCTGTCAACAAAATATCACTTATTTATTGGATTGATGAACTGATAATGTAAAGATGAAACATTTTTACGAAAGTTTGATCTCTATTTCTGAAAATTATAGAAATCACTTTCATTTCTATTTATAATTATTAGAAAGAGAAAAGGAGATAAGACAATGTTTAGAGACGACTTTTTATGGGGTGGCGCAGTGGCTGCTCATCAGTGTGAAGGTGCCTGGCAGGAAGGCGGAAAAGGAATCAGCTGTACAGATGTAGAAACAGCGGGAGACAACGTAACAGGAGCACCTAGACGTTTAACAGATGGTGTTCTTCCTGGAGAAGATTATCCAAACCATGTAGGTGTAGACTTCTATCATCATTATAAGGAAGATATCGCATTACTTGCTGAAATGGGATTCAAGGCATTTAGAACTTCTATTGCCTGGACAAGAATCTTCCCAAGAGGGGATGAAGAAACACCTAATGAAGAAGGTTTAAAGTTCTATGATGATGTATTTGATGAATTATTAAAATATGGTATTGAACCAGTCATCACATTATCACATTTTGAATTACCTTGGGCACTCGCAAAAGAATATGGAGGATTTAGAAATCGTAAAGCCATTGATATGTTTGTGAAGTTCGCAAAGGTATGTTTTGAAAGATATCAGCATAAAGTAAAATACTGGATGACATTCAATGAAATCAATAACCAGGCTGATCCGACTCAGCATAACTTAATCCAGGAAGGTGCTGTATTATTAAAAGAAGGTGATGATGCTGAATATTTAATGTATTTATCAGCTCATCATGAATTAGTCGCTTCAGCACTTGCAGTTAAGGCAGCTCATGAAATCAATCCTGACTTAAAGGTTGGTTGTATGATTGGTATGAATGGTGTTTATCCAGCTTCTCCTAAACCAGAAGATATGATGAATGCCTTAGGTGCTATGCATCAGAAATATTGGTTTACTGATGTGCATGCAAGAGGACATTATCCAAACTATATCTTAAAGAAGTTTGAAAGAAAAGGATATGATTTCATTACTGAAGAGGATAAGAAAATCTTAAGTGAAGGTAAAGTAGATTACATTGGATTCTCTTATTACATGTCATTTGCAACTAAGTATCAAGGACGTAATGAAAAGACATTTGATTACTGTAGTGAAGACTTTGTAAGAAATGAATACTTAAAGGCTTCTGACTGGGGATGGCAGATTGACCCATTAGGATTACGCTGGTGCTTAAACTGGTTCTATGATCGTTACGAACTTCCAATGATGATTGTAGAAAACGGCTTTGGTGCTTATGATAAGAAAGAAGAAGATGGTACTGTAGATGACCAGTATCGTATTGATTACTTAAAGGCACATATTGAAGCAATGAGAGATGCAGTCACTTATGATGGTGTTGATCTTTTAGGTTATACTATGTGGTCTCCATTTGATATCGTATCTGCTTCTACTGGTGAATATGATAAACGTTATGGTTTCATCTATGTTAACTATAATAATAACCATGAAGGGGACTTTTCTAGAAGTAAGAAGAAATCATTTTACTGGTATAAACACGTTATTGAAACAAACGGTGAAGAATTATAATACTCAAGAGATAGTTGCGGCTATCTCTTTTTTAGCAGTCGGATTTGACAAGTGCTAAATAAAGGCTATAATTATCAACGGGTGATAAAGATGCGTAACTATGTATTTGATTTTACTCATTCCTATAAAGGGGATTATCCACAGTTAACTTATTATGATTGTAGTGACATTGAAGGAACACGCTTATTCTGTGATCAACATGCAGAAAAACAATTAAAAGAGATGATAAGCAAGAATGGTATTTCTGGTATTCATTTTATTGATTCAGGCGATTATCATTACATCACTAAATTGATGACTGATTTTATTCATGAACCTTTTAATCTTGTTTTGATTGATCATCATACAGACATGCAATCTTCTATTGTAGGAGATATGCTTAGCTGTGGAAACTGGGCTAAAAAAGCTTTACAAAATCCTTTCCTTCATCGTTTATACTTAATAGGACCAAGCAAACATGATTTAAAATCAGTGGAACGGAATAAAGTATTAAGTTTCAGCATAGAAGAACTAGAACAAGGTGCTACTATTCCTCTTGAAACGAAATATCCTGTTTATATTTCTATAGATAAGGATGTCTTAGATGAAAGATATGCCATGACGAACTGGAATCAAGGAGATATGTCACTAGGTATGTTAGAGGATGTATTAGCGCACTTCCTAAAAAACTGTGAAGTAATTGGTATTGATATATGTGGCGACGATCCAGATATCGATGATTATCCTACCTATATAAAAGCTGAAAGAATCAATAATCTTTCCGATGATGCACTTTATCAAACTGCTATGAAGATATTAAAAAGGAGGAAAAAGAAATGAGAAAAGATTTTGGTGCACGTGCACTTACTTATCCACAGCCTGTCTATATGATTGGGAGTTTTGATAAGGATGATCATCCTGATTTAATGAACGCAGCATGGGGTGGCATTAGCGATACAATGGAAATTTCATTGAGTCTTTCTAGTGGACATAAAACAGTACAGAATATCTTGAAAACACAGGCTTTTACTGTCAGTATTGCAGATGAAGATCATGTAGTAGAATGTGATTATGTGGGTGTTGTATCAGGGCATAAGGAACCCAATAAACTAGAAAAAGCAGGTTTTACTTATACGCCATCTAGTAAAGTACATGCACCTATTATCAATGAATTACCTATATGTCTAGAATGTCGTCTCAAGGACTATGATTTAGATACAGAAATCATGAAGGGTGAAATTGTCAATGTATCTGTAGATGAACGTGTCTTAGATGAAACAGGAAGAGTAGATGTATCTAAAGTAAAACCTATCACATTTGATCCCTTTAATAATCAATATGTAGGTTTAGGCAAGATTGTTGGGCGTGCTTTTAAAGATGGTTTTAAACTAAAATAAGGACTCAGAGGAGTCCTTTTAATTAGTCTTTTTTAACTGTATGTAGTTTATCTAATAAACCATTCTTTTTAAATGTAGGTTCTAAAGCTAAATAAAGTGCTGAAGAAATTACAATCGCAATTACTGCATTAGTGATAGTAGTCACTGCATTCCAAGATGCAAGTGCTAAAGCAGCTCGAGAAGGTGCACCAAGTAATACTGAAGTATAGAAATAAGAAAATAGTGGTTCAGCAATCACATTAAATAATAAACCTGCAAATGTAGAAGCGACTACACCAATCACTAACTGCTTACCTTCTAATTTTTGAATCTTGAATATTCTATGTGCAACTAGACCTGTAATAACCCCAATACCAAACTTTAAGATAAATGTCTTTGGTGCAACTACTACATAAGTAGGATCAAGTAAATCACCAATACCCATACCAACTGCGCCTGCAACTCCACCAGGAACACCACCTAATAATAAAGCAGCCAATACACAGAATGTATTTCCTAAATGGAATGAAGTAGTTCCTCCTGGTGTTGGAATCTTGATCTGTAGGAATGTGAAGGCGATATAAGCTAAAGCCGCCATCAATCCTGTTACTGCAATTTTTAATGTTTTATTTTCTTTCATATAAAACTCCCCCTCGTATAATATGTACGTAATCAGTTAATGAATTCTATCGATTCATTATTGATTGT
>NZ_QTUM01000051.1:0-18862 GCF_003435615.1 Catenibacterium sp. AM22-6LB | reverse complement strand
CGCCCCCACAGTGGACTTTCACCACCTAGATATATGCCATGCCCGGCATACAAAAAAGCGAAACTAAGACGTCTCGCTTTAATAGTTCAATTATTTAATAAGGCTTGTACCATCCATTTCTTCTGGGATAGCAAGTCCTAGAAGCTGTAACATAGTTGGAGCTAAGTCTCCAAGTTTTCCGCCTTCTTTTAATTCAAGGTGAGAATTAGTTACGATTAAAGGTACATCGTTTGTAGTATGTGCTGTGAATGGGTTACCTTCTTCATCAAGAAGTCTTTCTGCATTACCATGGTCAGCAGTGATTAACATAGTACCACCAAGTTCAGCAACCTTTTCATATACTTCACCAACACAATCATCAACAACTTCAACCGCTTTGATAGCTGCAGGAATAACACCTGTATGACCAACCATGTCGCAGTTAGCGAAGTTAACGATGACTACATCGAATTCTCCAGAATCTAATTCTTCGATTAACTTATCTTTTACAAGGTAAGCACTCATTTCTGGCTGTAAGTCATAAGTAGCAACCTTAGGTGAGTTGATTAAGTCACGCTTAGCACCTTCGATTTCCTTATCTTCTCCACCATCAAAGAAGAATGTTACATGGGCATACTTTTCAGTTTCAGCAATTCTTAACTGCTTTAATCCTTGAGCTGATACATAATCACCAAATGTGTTAATTAATTCTGGTAATGCGAATGCTACATGACCATTTACTGAATCAGCATATTTCATCATACATACGAAATAGATACCATTTCTCTTAGTTGCTGGTGTATATCCCTTATCTGCATAGAAATCAGGATTTGTCATAACAGTGGCAAGCTGGATTGCTCTGTCTGGACGGAAGTTAGCAAAGATAACTGAATCATTATCTTCTACAGCACCGTCTACTGCTGAGTTATAACCAGGTACTACGAATTCATCAAATACTTCTTCAGCATAAGAATCTTTTACGTACTGTACTGGATCAGTAAAGCTGTTTCCTTTATGATCAACAATTGCTTCATAAGCTAAGTTAACACGGTCAAATCTCTTATCACGGTCCATTGCATAATAACGTCCAGAAATAGATGCGATTTCACCAACACCGATTTTCTTCATTTCTTCAGCAAGTTCACCAATGAAGTCTACTGCTGAATCAGGTGCTACGTCACGTCCATCTAAGAATGCATGTACATAAACCTTAGTTAAACCAGCATCTTTAGCAAGCTTTAATAAAGCAAAGATATGTTCATTTGAAGAGTGAACTCCTCCGCTAGATAATAATCCCCAGATATGTAACTTAGAATCATTCTTCTTAGCGTTTTCTACTGCTTCTACAAATTTTTCATTTGTGAAGAAAGTACCTTCAGTAATTGCTTTATTGATTAAAGTAAGTGACTGATAAACAGTACGTCCTGCACCAATATTCATATGACCAACTTCTGAGTTACCCATCTGTCCTTCAGGTAAACCAACAGCGTTACCACAAGCTTTAATAGTTGTAGTTGGATACATTGCCATTAAATCATCAAGATTAGGTGTATTAGCAAGTTTTACTGCGTTACCATCTACTCTATCAGTTAATCCATAACCATCCATAATACATAAAACAATAGGTCTTTTTTTCATAACTTTTCATCCTCCGTATACTTCAAAGATAATAGCATTATCCACTTTGAAATTCAATAAGCATGATTTAAAATTTACATATTTAAACCATAACTTTCTAAGATTTCTTCGCCAAAGGAAATCAAGCGTTCAACATTGATATCCTCTTCTCCTCTTTGTGAATAAACGATAATCATCTGTTCATGATACTCAAAGCGATTACAATGAATAAGTGCATTAATATCTTTACTCATCTGAGGTAAATAGTTAATAAACTGATTCTCTTTCATCTTTCTTAAAAGAATACAATAATCTGCTAATGCAAGTTCTAGATGAAGAATTGTACGCATACGATCTTTATTAAGTACTGCTTCTTCAAGTATTCCTTCCTGTAAATCAATCTTTTTCATATGATTAAGTACAACCTTAACGTTAGATATAGAACCATCCAACGCTTCCATATAACATTTCTCTTTGAGTTCTCTTTCCTTCATGATTATCACCTCACTATTATTCTACAAAAAAACTGCACATATGTGCAGTTATAATTTCAAGAATTTACGTACTGAGAAGAATGAACCAATTAATCCTACAACAGCACCAAGTAGTGCAAGCAGAGCACCTAATTGCCATACTAATGGATATGGTGACATAAATGTGATCAAGTTAGATGACATCAATGATGTCATTGTCACATAAGCAAATTTATAACCATATACTAATATCAACAATGGCACAATAGAACCAATAAGTCCAATAAAGATACCTTCTAACATAAATGGAATACGGATATACCAGTTAGAAGCACCGACCATTCTCATGATTGAGATTTCTGTTGATCGAGATGTAATAGTGATTTTTATAGTATTCGCAATCATAAATAATGCGACTATGATTAATGCCACTACAAAGATGGCTCCACCATTACGTACAGATTCAAGGATATCCACTAATTTATTTGTAGAAGAGCCACCATAAGTCACTTCTTTTACACAAGGAATATCCCCAATCTTCTTCGCAATCTTATCAAGATTCTTCGCATTCTTGACTTCTACAATATATGCATCACCAAGAGGATTATCAGTACGATAGTTTTCAAATAACTGTTTTGAATTCTTATCCTGAGATGCAATTAATTTATCTAATTCTTTATCTTTACTTGAATAATTAACTTTCTTAATACCAGTTAATTTATTGATTTCATCTCCTACTGCTTTACTTTGTTCATCAGTAGCTGCTCTATCAACCTTAACATAGATATTTAAGCTATTTTCAATATTCACAGTCATATGGTTCACATTGATTGCGATAACTGAAACAACACCAATCAATATTAACGTAATAGTTACTGCAAAGATAGATGAAATAGACATTACACCGTTTCTCCAGATATTCTGGAAAGCAGTTTTACAATGCTTAGGCATTGCCTTTAATTCTTCTACGAATTCCATGACTGATAACCTCCTAAACTTGTATCTGTTGTGACACAACCATCTTCAATAAGAATAGTTCTCTTCTTATTTCTCTGAACGATTTCACGGTCATGTGTGACAACAAGTACAGTTGTCTGACGGACATCATTGATTCTTTCTAGAAGTTCAATGATTCCCTGAGATGTTTCAGGATCTAGGTTACCTGTTGGTTCATCCGCAATTAATACTTTAGGCTGATTAACAATAGCACGAGCAATCGCTACACGCTGCTGCTGCCCACCTGATAATTCATGTGGGAACGAATTCGCTTTGTCTTCTAGACCTACAAGTTCTAGCACATTACGAACTTTTTTTCTGATTTCAGTTTTTGGTGTATTAGTTACTTCTAGCGCAAAAGCGACATTTTCAAAGACTGTCTTTTTTGGTAGAAGACGATAGTTCTGGAATACAACTCCAATCCTGCGTCTAAAATATGGGACTTTAGAGTTCTTAATACGAGATACATCGGTTCCATCAACAATAACTTTACCTCTTGTTGCTTTTTCTTCACGATAGAGAAGCTTGATAAATGTAGATTTACCAGCACCAGTTGGACCAATGACATAAACAAATTCGCCAGCATCGATTGTAAGTGACATATCATTTACAGCACGTACGCCAGTTTTATAAACTTTTGTTACGTTTTCAAGTTTAATCATTTCTTGCATAGCACCACACTCCTTGTTTCCCCATTATAGCACATACTCATAATAAGTAATGATTTATTTTAAATTTCTTTTGAAGACCATTTATCAAGATTAACGTTAGGTAATGTAAAGCCTCTTCCGTTTACACTATGAACTTCACTTGTGATTTCAAAGGCTTCTGGATCAATATTTTGAACAATCTCATGAAATGCAGCATATTCACGTCTATTTAAGACTACCATAACAGCCTTAGAATCATTCTTCATAAATCCAGTTGTGATATTTAAGAATGTACAACCACGATCTACATCTTTCATTAAACGTTCAGCAATTTCTTCATAATGTTCTGATACAACAATAACCTGGATATTGTTTTGTCCAAGTAACATCATCTTATCAATAATATATGTAGACATCACAACAGTAATAATACCATAGAGAATTTCTTCAACATTTGAAAATGGGATCTGAATAAGTAGAATCAAAATATCAAATATATTAATTAATAATCCTAGAGAAAGACCTGTATACTTATTCACAAGTAATGGTGGAATATCCATACCACCTGTACTATAACCAAGTCTTAATACAAGTCCTAGACCTACCCCAATAAGAAATCCTGCATAAACAGCTGCAAGTAATGTATCCTTAGTTAAATGTGTCAAATAGTAACTCTTTTCAAATAATGCAAGGAAGAATGGGAATGCGAATGTAGAAACGAGTGTTCCTACTGCAAACTTCTTTCCTAATACAATATAGCCAACAACAAATGCGATTATGTTAATGGCGAGTACAAGTGTTGATAAATGAACATAGAACACATAATGCTGGAATGAAAGAGCAAGACCTGATGCACCACCAAGAATAATCTTAGCTGGTACCGCAAAACCTGCAGTACCTAAAGCCATAATGGCATTACCTAGCATAACTAAAATAAAATCAATCACTAATTTCTTTGCAGAATGTATTTTACTCATTATTTTTCTCCTTAACTTGAGATCTTAAATAAGCATAAATAAGATCATCAAGATCACCATCTAATATTTTCTTTGGATCATTTGATTCATAACCAGAACGGTTATCTTTGACCATAGAATAAGGATGAAGAACATAAGAACGGATTTGAGATCCCCATTCAATATTCTTCTTTTCACCTTGAATTTCAGATAGTTTTTCAGCATGAGCTTCCTGCATCAATAAATACAATTTACTCTTTAACATCAACATGGCCTGTTCTCTGTTCTGTAACTGAGAACGCTGTGACTGACAAGAAACAACTGTATTCGTAGGAATATGCGTAATACGAACTGCTGAATCAGTTTTATTAATATGCTGTCCTCCAGCACCGGATGCACGATATGTATCAATACGTAAATCTTTAGGATCAATCGTAATCTCAATATCATCATCTAATTCAGGTGAAACTTCTACAGACGCAAATGATGTATGTCTTCTTTTTGATGAATCAAACGGTGAAATACGTACAAGTCGATGAACACCCTTCTCTGCTCTTAAATGACCATACGCATTATAACCAGTAAAACGGATAGAACATGATTTTAATCCTGCTTCATCACCTGCAAGATAATCATCAACATCAACCTTCCATCCTTTCTTTTCGCCATAACGTATATACATACGCATAAGCATCTCAGCCCAGTCCTGAGATTCAGTTCCTCCAGCTCCTGGATGAATTTCTACAATCGCATTAGAATGGTCATATTCCTGATCAAATAATAATGTCTTTTCAAATTCATCGAGATTCTTTTGGAATTTAATATAATCTTCTTCTAAAGAAGCCATGAAGTCAGGATCTTCTGTATCCTTAACATATTCATATACTTCAACAAGTTCTTTATAGCTTGCTTCTAAAGAATCATCTGTATCAGCCACTTTCTTCATTTCATTCAGATGAGCATATACTTTAGTCGCATGTGCCTGGTCATCCCAGAAATGTTCGTCCATTGTCTGTACAGTTAGTCCTTCTATTTCTCTTTTTAGTACTTCAATATTTGCAGAAACATATAATTGGTCTAATAATAAACGGGCATCTTCCAGCCCGTTTTTGATTTCATATAATTCCATTATTTAAATTCAAGTTCAACCTTGATTTCTGGAATGTTCATTTCTGCTTCTGTACCAGGACGGATACCCATATGGACAATATTACGAGCAATTTCCTGAGAAATAGATTTTGTCATCTCTTCGAACATATAGAAACCTTCTTCTGTATATTCCTGAAGAGGATCACGCTGTGCATAAGCTCTTAAGTAGATACCATTTCTAAGTTTCTGCATTGCATCAATATGGTTGATCCATGTATGGTCAATGATACCTAAAAGAACACGACGTTCATAATCAAGTTTTACTGAATCTTCTAGATCCTTATTGAATCTGTTTTCATAGCTCATGAATACGACTTCACTGACTGCATCGATAACCTTCTGAGGATCATTCACTGCTTTGTCTGGATTCTTGGCTACTAATTCACTTAATAACATGTAGTTCTTACCAACGTATTTTAAGAATTTTTCAATATCTACAACTGGCTTCTTACCTTCATTATTTGTGAACTTAGGCATATCTAGTTCGATAGCTGTTAAGAATTCACCCTTGATGATTTCTGATAAGTCTTTAGAAAGCATGATATCATCTCTTTCTTTATACATGATTTCACGCTGCTGACGCATAATATCATCATATTCTAGTAACTGCTTACGCATATCGAAGTTCTGACCTTCTACACGTTTCTGAGCAGTTTCAATAGATTTAGTCACCATCTTAGATTCAATGGCTTCATCATCCATAAATGAATCAGTGAGAGCTTTAATCTTTTCACTTGCGAATCTCTGCATTAATTCATCTTCAAATGATACAAAGAACTGTGAACATCCTGGGTCCCCCTGACGACCAGAACGTCCTCTTAACTGGTTATCGATACGTCTAGATTCATGACGTTCAGAACCAATAACCATTAAACCACCAATTTCAGCAACACCTTCACCAAGCTTAATATCAGTACCACGACCAGCCATGTTAGTAGCGATAGTAACGGCACCCTTCACACCAGCCTTAGCGATAATAGCAGCTTCTTTAGCATGGTTCTTAGCGTTTAATGTATTATGCTTAATACCTTTTGCGCTTAACATCTTAGATAAGATTTCAGATGTTTCTACAGCCACTGTACCAAGAAGGATTGGCTGACCATAAGCATGGCGCATTTCTACTTCTCTAATAATAGCTGCATATTTAGCTTTCTTGCTTGAGAATACTAAATCTGGTTTATCATCACGAATAACAGGCTTGTTTGTAGGAATAACTACAACACGCATGTTATAGATCTGACGGAATTCTTCTTCTTCAGTCTTTGCAGTACCTGTCATACCAGCTAGCTTATCAAATAATCTGAAGAAGTTCTGATAAGTAATTGTGGCAAGTGTAACAGTTTCTTCTTTGATTGGTACACCTTCTTTTGCTTCAATAGCCTGATGTAAACCATCAGAATAAGCACGACCTGGCATAACACGTCCAGTAAACTGGTCAATGATCATAATAGAAGCATTTCTAATATCATGGCTGCCATCTTCAGTCGCAATCATGTATTCAATGTCCTTAGTCATTGTATAGTTTGCTTTAAGTGCCTGGTTGATATAGTGTACTAAAGCAGTATTTTGTGGATCATATAGGTTTTCTACATTAAATGCCTTTTCTGCTTTCGCAATACCATCAGGTGTTAATGTACATGTCTTACTTTCAACATCTACCTGATAATCTTTTTCATTCTTTAAGCTCTTCGCAAAGTGGTCAGCAGAAATATACATAGAAGCAGTCTTCTTCTTACCACCACTAATAATTAATGGAGTACGTGATTCATCGATTAAGATAGAGTCTACTTCATCGACTAATGCATAATGTAATGGACGAAGTACTTTATCTTCATAGTTAGTCACCATGTTATCACGTAAGTAATCGAATCCTAATTCAGCATTTGTAGTATATGTAATATCACATGCATGCTGTTTTCTCTTATCATCTGCATCTAGTTCTCTTTCATTTAAACCAACAGTTAAACCTAAGAACTTATAAACCTGTCCATTTAATTCACAGTCACGACGTGCTAAATATTCGTTAACTGTAACAACATGAACACCCTTACCATCTAAGGCATTCAAATAAACTGGGAAGATAGATGTTAGAGTTTTACCTTCACCTGTTTTCATTTCTGCAATATCACCATTATGAAGTGAAATAGCACCCATTAACTGTACTTTGAAGGCTTTGAGTCCTAGTACTCTATAGGCCGCTTCACGTACAACCGCAAATGCTTCTGGTAAAATATCATCTAATGTCTCACCCTTTGCTAGACGATCCTTAAAGAATTGAGTCTGAGCACATAATTCTTCATCACTCATCGCCTGAGCCTGAGGTTCTATCGCAATAATTTCATCTGCCTGTTTTTCTAATTTACGTAGAATTGAACTGTCCTGTGAGAAAATACTCTTAATACGGCCAGTAATTCCTTTTTTCTCTTTCTGAGGTGTTGTAGAGAATGGTAATGGTTTTGCATCTGTCTTGATATCGTCAAATGATTCTACAATGATATCGTCACCACGATGATCACCTAAATCAACGATTTCAGCCTCTTGATTGAGTTCCTGATGCTCCATTCCTTCCTTTTTTAACTTTTTCTTAACTTGTTTTCTAATTTCTTGTTTTTTACTAGGCATGATGTGTCTCCTTTCAATACAAAATCGTATACATTATATCATACATACCGCAAAAAACAAAAGATTTTATATACTCCTTGCTTGTTTAATTATTCCCAAGTTTACAAGGTATTTTTCTTTCATAGAGAGGATCAATATTTCAATTTTTTGAGGTTTTTCTTTTTCAATTAATTCAAGACAGGTCTTGATTGTTTGTCCAGAAGTCATCACATCATCTAAGAGTAATATTTTCTTATTTTTAAGGAATGCACCACCTCTTAAACCAATAACATCACGTATCCCTGCTCTTTGCGTATAAGACTGGTCACTTTGTTTATAATCTACTTTCTTATAAAGTCCATTGAAAACATGAGAGTGAATTGTCATTGCGATGGCTTGGTTAGGGGCAAAACCACGCACAACATTGGCCTTTGACGCACTTGGCGCAACAACAATCAAATAATCCTTATAGCGTCTTTGTAGTTCTCTTTTGTACATATCTAAGAAAGCATCCTTTAAGGCATAATCATATTGTCCCTTATAACGAAAAAGCAGGGTACGGAAGAAATCATTGTAAGCATATAATATGCGTAGCGGATAACCTTGAAAGTTTGTCTTAATATCAATTCTCTTAAATAAAGATAAACAGGAGGAACAGATACAGTGATGCGTAAATAATTGATGAAAAGAAGATGTTTTAGATATAGAGGATAAACAGATCAAACAGACATCCTGTTGAGCTTCTGAATGGTTTTGATACATCCCTTCATCGCCTTTGAATAATGGTTATCTATTAATAATATTCTTCCATCCTCATATCCTATTTTTCTTCCTACTCTTCCCGCAATCTGTATCAATGTTCTTTCATCAAATATACGATCTCCTGCTTCTAATACAATCACCTGTACATCTTCTATTGTGATTCCTCTTTCTAATATCGTTGTGGTGATTAAGACATCTAATAATCCTTCTTTAAAATCCTTTGTATATTCATTTAAATAAAGAGACTCAGAACTTACACCCTGTACTTTATATGTATTCTTTAATAAGTCTGCATAGTATTGTGCATCACTTTTCCTAGGTACATATACTAATACTTTTTGGTGTGTTTCTAATAGTTTCTTAATCCAGTATTTCAAGGATATGAGCCACAAAAATTGAGGAATGATATAAATATGAGGAACAGGCAGATCATGACCATGGTAGCGTCGATTCATGATCATGACACATTCATCATGAATATCTTCCTCAAGTAATGTAGCGGATAATTTAATATACCTTTTAGAGGCATGATAAAAGATTGAGTTCAATACATCATCTCCATAAAAAGGAAAGGCATCTGCTTCATCCATAATAATTAAATCAAAAGGAGAAGATACAAATCGATAGAGCTGATGAGTTGTACAAATGATTAAGGGGGCATCACTATTCTCTTGATAGCCCCCATATAGAAGACCAATGGTTAAGTGAGGAAAATCCTTCTGAATTCTTTCATGTAATTCTATACACAATTGTCTTCTAGGGATTGTGAAGCATACTCGTCCACCATTTTCAATCACATGCTTGATGATTGCATAAGAAATTTCTGTTTTACCAGAGCCACATACGGCAAGGACAATAGAATTCGTGGCATTCTCATAATTCGTGATAAGTTGATCAGAGATGAACTGCTGGCGGGATGATAATCTAAAAGAAAGATGATAGGACGCATCAGTCATTATTAAAGGAGTCTTATGTATTGGATAAACTTCATCTAAATAAATACGTCCAAATGTTATGCACTTTCTACAATAAGGTCTCTTATTGATATAGCTAATGTAGTTTTCATCCTCATTGCCACATACAGGACACTTCACAATCACCACCTCCTTTGGCCCTCTACTAACCTATACATCTAGAAGATGGTTTTTTTCTCAAAAAAAGTTAAATTTTTTTCAAAAAAACTATGAGCATCACTCATAGTCACATATATTGACTTCAAATTTGTTGTAAACTATAATAGAAACGAAAGATGGAACAACCAGTAAGCGGTTGTCCTTGGATTTATTTTTGGTAAGTAACTACCTCAAACTTTTCCTAGGAGCGAGGTAGTTACTTTTTTTCGTTCTTACCAATAATGATAAGAAGTACTCTAACAACAAGTGTCAATAAAGATATGATCAGTGTCAAACACGTTAACATAATCATGATTATTTCATACGTTGTCATCAGGCATCACCTCCGTTTTCAACTTAAGAGAAGAATCACGAAGGGTTGCGTACCTTCGTCATAACGACCAAGGATAACCACCTACCGTATACGGTTGTTCCATGCACAAATTATATCATAGGATTCTATCTAGCAAGATAAGTAATCAATTATCACAATTTCATAATAAATCTTAATTTATTGGTAGAAATACAACACACAAATAACCTCTAGGCTATTCGCCCAGAGGCTGTTTTCATGCTTAAGTTTTGTGAATGAAGATGTTAGTCTTCTACCTTTAAATCATATTCTCTAATAAGTCTACGGGCAATCATCTTATTCACATGAGTCCTCTTAATAGTGATAGTGCGTTCACCATTAGAGTAAATACAATGGTCCCCTTTTGCATGTCTAAGGAAGCTATAACCATTGTTTTCTAGTATTCTTTTGAACTCTATGATTGAGTAAGTTCTTGCTTTCATGGTCTTTCCTTCTTGTCTATCTCCATTCTACCACAGTTATAATATTTAATGATTATTTTTCATATAACGACATAATTAATCATAATTTAATACAAATACTAAATTTTAATTATTTTTTAATATTTTTATAATAATTTATTATTGCATTGACTAAATATTTGTACTATACTAAGACCCAACAAAGGCGAAGACGAGGAGAGTAATCTATGGCAGAGACTCTAGCGAGTAAGTGATTGGTGGAAGACTTACAGTTAAGTGATAGATGAAGAACACCTCTGAGCTGTCTACCCAAAGCATAATGCAAGTAGGCTAGAACGTTCTTTCAGCGACGTTACCGCTGGCGGGTATCGCATGCTCTTTGAAGTATGTCTGTACTTAGTTATAGACTCAACGACTTAGTAAGATACTCGCACCACAAAGCGAGTTTTTTTTGACTCAAGTATAGGAGGAAAATGTAAATGTGTGGTTTTCTAACAATGGGTTCTACAGAAGTAGAGATTGATGTATTTGATGAAGCTTTAGGAAAGATTGAAGGTAGAGGTCCTGATATGATTGAGACTTCTAGATTATTTGATAAGACTTTTGGTTTCAATAGATTAGCTATTATGGATTTAAGTGAAAATGGTATGCAGCCATTTTCTGATGATCATACTATTGTGGTATGTAATGGAGAAATCTATAACTACCCAGAATTAAAGAAGAATATTATGGATGAATATACTTTCAAGTCTTCTAGTGACTGTGAAGTATTAATTCCTTTATATAGAAAATATGGTTTAGATACACTTGTAAGATATTTAGATGGTGAATATGCATTCTGTTTATATGATGCAGACGTTGATAAGATGATGGCTGCCAGAGATCCAATTGGTATTCGTCCAATGTTTTATGGATATACTGAAAAAGGCACTATCGCATTTGGTTCTGAAGCCAAAGCTTTAATGCCTGTCTGTAAAGAAATTATGCCTTTCCCACCAGGACATTATTATGATGGTGAAAAGTTTGTATGCTTCAATGATGTGGCTGATGTGAAATTAATGCATAATGATGATGTAGAAACAATTGCCTTGAACCTACGTGTTAAATTAATTGAAGCCGTTAAGAAGAGATTACAGAGTGATGCCCCTGTTGGTTATTTATTATCTGGTGGTTTAGATTCATCATTAGTATGTGCGATTGGTCAGCGTATTACTGATACACCTATTAAGACATTTGCGATTGGTATGGAAACAGATCCTATTGATTTAAAGTATGCGAAAGAAGTCGCTGAATTCTTAGGTACTGATCATACAGAAGTTATTATGACTAAAGAAGATGTATTAGGTTCTTTAAGAGAAGTCATTCGTACATTAGAAACTTGGGATATTACGACTATTCGTGCAAGTATTGGTATGTATCTTCTATGTAAATATATTCATGAACATACTGATTTAAAGGTTATTCTAACAGGTGAAGTCAGTGATGAATTATTTGGTTATAAATATACAGACTTTGCACCTAGTCCAGAAGAATTCCAGAAAGAATCTCAAAAACGTATGCGTGAATTATATATGTATGATGTATTAAGAGCAGATAGATGTATTAGTGCAAATGCCTTAGAAGGACGTGTTCCTTTCGCAGATCTTGATTTTGTAGATTATACTATGCGTATTGATCCTAAGAAGAAAATGAACACTTACAACAAAGGTAAATATCTATTAAGACACGCTTTTGAAGGTTTAAATTATCTTCCTCAAGATATCTTATTTAGAGAAAAAGCCGCATTCTCTGATGCAGTAGGACATTCTATGGTAGATTACTTAAAAGAATATGCTGATTCATTATATACAGATGAAGATGTAGTAAACGCTAAAGAGAAGTATCCTTACTGTACACCATTTACTAAAGAATCATTATTATATCGTGATATCTTTGAATCTTATTACCCAGGAAAAGCTAAATGGATCAAAGACTTCTGGATGCCTAACAAAACATGGGAAAACTGTGATGTCAATGACCCAAGTGCTAGAGTACTTAAAAACTATGGAGATTCTGGAAAATAATATTATAATAAGAGTGAGGTGATGATTATGTTAGGTACATTATTATCTATGGTGTTCTTTCTTGCATTTCTTCCATTTATTGTTATGTTTTATATATTTAAATGGAGTTTAAAGGTCATTATCTATCTCATTCTTATTTTCCTTGCATTAGGATTCTTGGGAATCATTATATAGAGGCTATGAGTTATTCATAGTCTTTTTTAATGCACAAAAAAAACGTGGTTACCCACGTTAACAACTATTGGTGCTCGGAATGGGACTTGAACCCACACGGCATAAACCACCAGTACCTGAAACTGGCGTGTCTACCATTCCACCATCCGAGCATTCAACAGTTTTGATTTTATTCTCGTTTTATTTGTTTGTCAAATATTATTCATCATGGCATTCACAGCTATCATGACTGCATCCACAAGTAGGTTCTGACTCAGGAACAAGTGTACCATCTAAATAAGCTTTTACTGCAGTATCACAATCACCTGTCACTCCACCTACGACATTAATATTAGACCCACTTAAAGCCATAATAGCACCTCTACCAATACCACCACAGATCAATACATCTACATTCATATTAGATAATAAGATTGCTAGAGCACCATGGCCTAATCCTTCTGTACCAACAACCTGTGATTCTTTGATTTCATTGTTTTCTACATCATATAATTTAAATTGTGATGTTTTTCCAAAGTGTGGAAAAACTGATTCATTTTCATAAGTTACCGCAATTCTCATAATATGTTCTCCTTTTACCTTTAATACAGGATACCCTGTTTTCTTTATACATTCATTGCCTTCAATTCTTAAAGGATAGCCTTCCATAATACTGCGTGCTATCTTTTTTCTTGCTCTGGCATATATTTCAGTGACTGTAGTACGTGATATATTCATCTTATCAGCACATTTGGCGTGTGTATAGGACTTATAGTCTATAAGACGGATGACCTCAAATTCATCTAATTCAAGCTCTATATAGCCTTTTTGAGGGATACCATCAGGTACAAACATATTGTATTCAGGAAATCCTGTAATTGTCCTTGATCTCTTTGGTCTAGCCATACGCTCCTCCAGTTACTGACATATGTCGGTAATATTATAGCACAAAGAATTATAAAAAAAAGCAGTTTTCACTGCTTTAGAGTAATCTTATTGCGCCTTGTTCTCTTGCATGAATAATATAACAAGAACCCTTACCAAATATAGAATCCATATAAGCTGCATAATCATTAATGACACTTGTTTTCACAAAGGCAAGCATAGTACCTGAGAATCCACCACCATTCACTTTTACAACACCATCTTCACCTAAAAAGTTTTCGCTTAATACAATAGCTGTACCAATATTTTGATGACGTGTACTTTCCTGTTGATAAATATTCTGTAATGCTTTAAAGGTAGAATCTCCAGATTCTCTTACTAATCTTAAGAAAGTATCAAAATCTCCCTTTTCAAGTGCTTCTGACTGCTTTAAGACACGATCTTCTTCTTTAAAGAAATGAAGTGCTCTTAAAGCAGGACGATCCCCTACTCTTGCTCTTACCATACGGTAGTTCTTCATGAATTCATCATAAGAAACATCTCTTAAGACATCTTTCTTAAAGAAGTTAGCCACCTTGATCATTTCATTAGGAACAGCATAATAATCCATAGTAGTATCTGATCTATACACATTAGAATTCACACAACATAGAGTATAATCAAAATTTGAGAAATCAGTATTCAGCTTATAAATATCAGGTGAATTAGAATCCTTAAAATCCACTTTAATAAATCCACCCACACAGCAGACACATTCATTCATCATACCACTTGGCTTACAATAAAATGTATTTGTCGCAAAACGCCCAATCTGGATAAGATATTTGTTTTCAATTTTTCCTTCATTGTATAAATAGTTAATAATGGTACCAATCATAATATTAAAATTAGCACTAGAACCTAAACCTACATTTCTAGGAATATTACATTGAATAAAAGCATTAAAACCACCGATATGATAATTCTTCTGGTTTAAACCAAATAATACACCATTGATCAATGATTCCATTGTGCCTTTCTTGGCTTCATTATATTTTATATTTTCTGTATCTATTTCATTAATATTTAGTGCATCATAAATAACCTTCACATAACGATCCTGTTTCCCTACTATACCAATAGAATCTAATTGAATAGCGGATGCAAGAACACGTCCATGCTGGTGGTCGGTATGATTCCCACCTATTTCACATTTACCAGGAACACTAAATATCATAATATCCTGATCTCCATAATAATCCATAAACGATTGTATAGCTTCTTTATATCTTAATACCTGCTCATCTATATTTTCTGAGTAAATTCCTCTTAATAGAGGAGTCATTTCACCACTAGAAAGTCTTTTGGATACTTCAGACGCTTTCATAGTGTAACCCCCTTTCTTGTAAACGGTTGCATTTCTATTTTATCATGTATTTGTTTGATTACAATGTTTCATGGTATATTTTAGATCAAAATTACATAAATACTTTGTTCATTTCTTTATTCTATTTTGTGCATAATGTGCATAAGTGTGAATAATTCATTTTCTTTAGTATATATCATATCTTTTTAAAATGCATGTAAATTGTAATACTATAACACCTAATTTTAGGTGTTAAATAACTATACTTGTTCACGAAGACTATAAGCACTTTGTAGTGACTTTGTCATTGTGTGAAAACGGATACAAATAAAAGAATAGTGAATTAATCACTATCCTCTTCTAATGCAGCACCATTTGTTTCAATGATATGCTTCATCCAGTCATATGATTTCTTCTTAGTACGTTTTAAAGTACCATGTCCTTTATCATCCATACATGGATAAATTCACAGGTGCCCACATAAAAAAAGTAGGTTTCCCTACTTTTCTTCCAACATTTCTAAAACCTTAATAACATCCCAATAGAACGATTCTTTACCGACATATGTATCAAAGTGATGTCTTCTTAATTGTCTCATGACATTATTTTGTACACCAGTGAAATAAAGCTGTACCTTATGCGCACGACATAGTTCTACAACATCCATTAATTCATGAATACCTGAATCATCAATAGATGGTACACCTCTTACTGAGAGAATAAGATGATCACATCCATCTACTAGTTCTCTTACTTTAGATAATAACTGATCCTGGTTTCCAAAGAATAGTGGTCCAGCTAAATAAACTACCTGAGTTGTAGAATGGTTATAATTGATTTCTTTGTCTAATCTATGTGGTTCAATGGCACTTGTTTCTACATGTAATGAAGAGTTATTGATTACAAACAAGAACATTGAAACACAGATACCTAATACAATTGCGACTGTTAAGTCAAAGACAACTGTTGCAAGCATAGTAACTAAGAACTGTGTCATACTTGTTTTAATACGGTTTCTAAAGATTGATTTAATTTCATCCCATTCATTCATACGCCATGCAGTCATGATAAGTACTCCAGCTAAAGCTGATAAAGGAATCTGTGACATGAATGGACCTAATACAAACATAGAGATAAGTAACGCAATCGCATGGAAGATACTAACAAGTCTTGTCTGTCCTCCTGCTTTAATCGCAACACTTGTACGTGCAATTGCAGCAGTTGCTGGTACACCACCAAAGAATGGAATAACCATATTACCTACACCTTGCGCAAATAATTCCATATCTGCATCTAACTTTTCATTTTTCATCTTACCAGCACTTGCACCACATAGTAATGATTCAATCATTCCAAGCATCGCAATACTAAAGGCTGGAATAATGAGATGTGTAATAGTAGTAAGATTGAGACTTAAGATAGATAGTCTTGCATCTGGAAATAATGTAGTAGGAATCTTACCTACAACTGTGACATCAAAGTGACCTACTAAATTCACAATTAATGCGATGATGATTCCTGCAAGAGATGATGGGAAGATACTTCCCCATTTCTTAGGCCAGATCAACATAATAAAGACAACAAGTAAACCAAACATTAAAGCATACTTATTGATAGGAAAACCTAATTTAGAATAAGAGAAGAGCTTTTCAATTGTATTGCCTCCTTTAGAAGTCACTCCAAAGAAGTTATCAATTTGTCCTGTGGCAATAATAATCGCAATACCACTTGTAAAGCCAGTAATAACACTACTTGGGATAAAAGATACAACCTTCCCAAATTTAAATAGTGATGCAATAAGTAACATCACACCAGAAATAAAGCTAGCTACAAATACTCCCTGTAAACCATATGTAGTTGATAAACCAATCAGAATGGCTGACATAGCCCCTGTAGGACCTGAAATCTGATAAGAAGCACCAGATAGTCCTCCAATTAATAAACCTGCCACAATGGCTGTGATTAAGCCTGCACCAGCATCAGCCCCACTGCTGACACCAAAAGCTAAGGCAAGTGGTAAAGCCACTGCTGCAACTGTTAAGCCTGCAAGTATATCCTTTACTAACTTTTGTGAGTTATACCCCTTAAACTCACTTTTTAATCTTAATGTGTAATTGTTTAACACTTACTCCCCTGTTCCTTTCTGAAAATTACTGTCTCAATATAACATAGAATTCTAAGAAAGTTTAGAAGAAATATAACTTTTACATATTTGAGATATTTGTATATATTTTTATTTGTTTGATATTAAAACTATTAACTTCAAACTAATTTTAGTATACAATACATTCTGAGGTGAATATATGAAGAAAAAGATTATAGGATTGATTGTATTGATATTACTTTGTGGAAGTATTGGAGTAGGTCATTATTTTGTGAATTATGCTTTGTCTCCTGCAAGTAATTCTAGTGAAAGAAATGTGAAGACAACTGTACATGCTTCAAATAGTAATGAATTGATTATGAATAAGAATAAAGAGGATGAGATGAAGAAAGCAGATGCTTTCTATAAGGAAACATCCTTAACATCAATTACAAGTAAAGATAAGTTAAAACTATCTGGTAACTATAAAACACAAGACTCACATAAATGGGCTCTCATTATTCATGGTTATAAAGTGGATAATAGAAATATGATGCCTTTTGGATGTACTTATTATGATCATGGTTATAATGTATTATTACCTGATGATCGTGCTTCTGGTAAGAGTGAAGGGAATCATATTGGAATGGGTTATCTTGATAAGAATGATATGAAGCTTTGGATTAATTGGATTTTGAATAATGATCCACAAGCAAAGATTATAGTACATGGTGTATCCATGGGTGGTGCTACTACAATGATGTTGTCAGGAGATCATCCAAAGAATGTAGTAGGTTATGTAGAAGATTGTGGTTATACAAGTGTATATGATATATTCTCTAGTGAATTAAAAAAAAGATTTGGTTTACCACCATTTCCAGTGATGGATATTTCAAATATGATGTCGAATATTGAAGCAGGTTATGATTTTAAAAAAGCAAGTAGTCTAGAAGCAGTCAAGAAATGTAATAAACCAATGATGTTTATTCATGGTACAAAGGATGATTTTGTGCCTTATTCAATGGGATTAGAAGTATATAAGGCTGCAAATTGTGAAAAGGAATTATATAGTGTCAAAGGCGCAACACATGCCAATAGCTTATATATGAGTCCAGACGCTTATTGGAATAAAGTATTCAAGTTTATTAACGAGAAGACATCTATCGCAAGATAGATGTTTTTTTGTACTAAAAAACCTTCCATAAGGAAGGCATAAAAAAAGGACCTGGCAGCTTGCTATTGTCGCGTCTTCACACTATCGTCG
>NZ_QTUM01000050.1:0-18917 GCF_003435615.1 Catenibacterium sp. AM22-6LB | reverse complement strand
GCACCGCTGTGGTGCTAATGTTTGATTATTTTTGAGACATTATCAATTTCGGTTGACATATATACATCTTTTTAGGATTAATCTGAGAATTTCTCATATCAATATCATGCCAATATATTAATGTTTATTTCAGAACTGTAATAATTAACAACTTATTCTTGGCTATAGATTTCTGTGATATGAATCATAAATGGAACAGCCGTATACGGTAGGTGGTTATCCTTGGTCGTTACGACGAAGGGACGCAACCCTTCGTAATTCTTCTTTTAAAGTTGAAAACAGAGGTGATGCCTAATGACAACGTATGAAATAATCATGATTATGTTGACTTGTTTAACACTGATCATATCTTTATTTAGTCTTGTTGTTAGATTACTTCTTATTATCATTGATGAGAACGCAAAAAAACAACTACCTCGCTCCCTGGTAAAGTTTGAGGTAGTCATTTACTAAAAACAAATCCAAGGACAACCGCTTACTGGCTGTTCCTCTTTTCGTCTCCATTATAATTTACAATCAAACTAAAGTCAATATATACATCTGTTTGAAGCTTCTGAATGAGAAAAAAGAAAAAGCAGACTTTCGTCTGCTTACTCTACAGTGAATTCTTCACCCTTCAACATTTTCTTAATATACTGTTTATTCTTTTCTACACTATTTTCATCAGGAATAAGGTAATAAAGTCTTGTATCAGGCATATAATATCCACCCTTCATCATAAGACCATTACCTGCTACCATAGAAGACTGGAATGACCATGAAGCATTAGTATTTAACTGATCATTCGCAATTCTAGCCATTTCATTCATCGGCATATCAGTTACAAATGTACCTTCAATAGATTTTAAGATATCAGTATAATGAGTAATGATTGCTGGAGATGCCATCTTTCTAATAATAGCCTGTAAAACTGCCTGCTGGTTCTGTGCTCTATGACGATCACCAGTAGTATAAGCATGTCTTTCTCTAGAGAAGGCTAAAGCCATTTGACCATTCATATGGTTCCATCCTTCTTTAATAGGTTCTCCATTCCATACAGATAAGTCTTTATCTGAATAAACATCAACACCACCTAAGGCATCTACTACTTCTACTAATGATTCAAAGTTAACTCTTGCATAATAACTAATATCTACATCCAAGAAGTTTTCTACTGTTTTAACTGTATTTTGTGTACCTGTTAAACCAGAATGTGTTAGTTTATCTTTCTGAGAAGCATCTGCTAAAGTGACATAAGCATCTCTAGGAATACTAGTCAATAATACTTTATGTTCAGGTACATTAATAGTCATTAAGATATTTACGTCACTACGTGATACTTCCTGTACACTGCCACGTGAATCAATACCAGAAATATATACACAGAAAGGATCCTTTAATACATCCAATGTCTTTTCTTCTTTAATCTTATTGTATGATTTAAACTTTGTTGTCCAGATGACTCTTGTATCTTTATCAAAGTTCTTTTTATAGTCTGTAACTAGATCTCTAGAACCTTCATTAATAAGTATTGCATCTACCTTTTTATCATATAATGCATCTACAATCGCTTCTACACCATATAACTCACTCACACCATAGTTAGTAACTTTCTTACTTAAACGGTTCAATGCTTCATTTATTTTAGTTCCATTAGGGTTATATCCTACTGTCTTCTTTAAGAGATCATTCATCTTTTTGTATTTACTATTCTTTCTAACTACTAGTGAATATGTTACATAATCATATTCGCTAGTTACTTTATTATAGGCTGCTTTACCAGACTGGATAAAAATACATCCTATAATTAAGAATATACTAATAATGACGGAAATGATCTTACCTGCAAGAGGTCTTTTCTGTACCTTTCTAGATACAATAGGTCCTGGTTTTGCGACTAAATAGACAAGTAGTGCAAGTACTGCCAAGAAAGAACCTATCACTATCAAATAACGCATAGGTAAAACTTTTACAAATATGATACTAATCATAAGTATGATGCTTAATACTATCTGAACACCGATAATAAAAAGATGATCAGTCATGAACCCCAATTTCTTTTTCATCCTTTATATCTCCCATTCATAAACCAGCACGAAAATATACATATTTTACAAAAAATATATAAAAACGTGGTTGACAATCACTAGTATAGCACATCACCTTATTATATGCAACAATTTCACCAAGTAAATTTGTTATTTGTTACAAGTTTGCATTTCTTGTAATATATATATATGTTGTGTTTTGACACACGTAAAAAGAAGAACCTCCAATGAGGTTCTTCCTAAAATATTAAGCTTCTTTCTTCTTTAATAATACATAACCTAACAATGAGATCATTGAGAAGAATGCGAATACTCCTACCATAGTAGTATCACCAGTTGCTGGTTTAGTACTTGGTTTTACTTCTGGTTTAGTTGTTTCTTCTGGTTTAGAAGGAGTAGTAGGTTTTTCTTCAGGAATACTTGGTGTAATAACTGGTAACTTTTCTAATGCTTCCATAGCCTTTCTTAAGTCTTCAGTTAATGCATCTACTTCTTCCTGAGTTAATTCATTCTTATTTTCTAATGCTTTCTCAGTTGCTTCAATGACGTCTAATAAGTTCTTATAGCTCTTTTCTGTATATAACTTACTATCAGTCTTCTTACCCCGATCAAGTAATAGATCAAGTTCAGCTGTATGACCACGAGATACAAGTTTGTTAGAAGCTTCTTCTAACTTATGAGTTAAAGCTTCAATTTCAGCACTTGTATGTTCAGCCTTTAATTCTTCTTTGATTTCATTTAATACAAGTTCAAAGTCTTTCCAGCTAGATGCTGTATAGTCTTCTTCTTTATAAGAAGCCATTCTATTTTCTAATGCTTTTATTTCTGTATCAGTTGCTTTAAGAACTAAGTTCTTTCTTGCATCCTGTAATGCCTTATAAGCATCTTCTACTTCAGTAACAGTTGCATCTTCTTTATTTAAGATGACTTCTGCATTCTTTAATGCTTCATTAAATGGTTCTACTGTAGAAGTTAAGTAAATAGAAGTATCTAAATTTTTTAGGTTATTAGAATCAATATAGTTTCTAAGTTCCTGTTTACTCATAATAGATGCTTTTGTGACAAGTCCTGCTTTAGCCTGACGTAATGATTCAATCATTGTATTGACTTCATCTACAGTCGCATCTTTATTAGTCACTAGTTTCTTTGCTTCTACTAATACTTTTTCTAATGCGTTATAGCTTTCTTCTGTATAGTCATCTCTAGAAAGCTTTTCAATATCTTTAATTTCTTGATCGAGAGCTTTTAAATCACCACGTACTACTAAAGCATCATATGAGGCTTTAAGGTCAGCTTTTGCAGTTTCTAAGGCATCCTTTTCACCCATCTGAGTGTTATATACTTCTAATGCTTTAGTTCTTGCTGTACTATATGCTTTATAACTTGTTGCAGTGTACTTATCTTCATCTACATGTAAAGAGTCAATGTAGTTCTTTAAGTCCTTAGCACATTCACTCTTATATTCTTCATCAGTTAATGTAATAATTTCAGAAATAGTAGGAATATGGTTTTCTTCCCATTCAAACTTTAACTTATATACATTACCACGAGGGATATAGAATTCATTTAAAGATTTTCTTAAAGTACCTAACTGTACCCATTCTTTATCTTCTTCAGGTACATTTCTAGTTGTTACTTCTTTGTCAATAAGTGCATATACCTTTGCATTGCTGATTTCACCCTTCTGGATAATATTGAATTTCTTTACATCAAGCTTATCAGAAAGAGTATAAGTGATATAACCTGCTTTATTTGATCCTGGTTTATAAGCTGTTAAAAGGTCACCATCAATCATATACTGAGGTTTATAGCCTTTTGCTTCTTTGACATTAGAATCAAATGTAGGGTCATTATCTTCAGGTGCATATTCTCCATCATTAATCATGATTTCGTTGAATACAACAGCTCTAGAATTGTTAGATGCTGTAAATAGGATTCTTAAGTAACGTGCTGGTACATGTTCTGCAGTACCTGATACATATACTTTGTTTGGATATGTACTAGATGCTTTATATCCTGCATCAGAATCGATACACTGAACATCTTTATCTCCAATATTTTCAACACCATCACCAATTGTCACAACATCTGTCCAGTTTTCTAAATCACTAGAAACACTGATAATACCATCTCTAATATAGTTCTTTGCAGTATCCTGACAATACATGGCAATCTTATCAATATTTCTCATCTGACCTAAGTCATAGATAATATACTGACCCTTTTGTGGAAGGTCACCAAATTCAGTTGTAGAATCAATGTTGCCATCAAATGCAGCTCCATTGTTTCTAGAATCTTCTGCAACACCCCAAGAAGGGTTAACAGTCATAGTTGTCTTATATAAGTATGGTGCTGTGATTTCTGTAGAATGTACCACAAACTTGTTAATAGTTAACTTCACATCAGAACTCTTCTTATTGATTAAACGTACATAACGTGCATCTGGAAGATTCTTGTTTAAGTCTTTCACTTCTACCCAGTCATGAGCATTCACTGAAGCTTCTAATACAACTTCACCACTATAATCAAGTTCTAACTGTTTTAGATCTTTAACTCTTGATAACTTCACACCTACATACTGTTTAGGTGCTAAAGTCATTTCTTTTGTATACACTAAAGCAGTCTGGTCTAGTGTACTCTTAGAATGTAACTTATAGTCTGTATTTGTGTAAACAGCCTTATCATCATATTCATTCACTACATCAGTATGATTGAATGTCTTTACCTTCCACCAATAACCTGCTGTATTACTTGAAAGATGTAATTCAAGGTTTCTTACACGAATTGCCTTAGCTGTAATATCATGATCTTCTACATTTAAATGAACTGTATCATTACCAGCATATTCTTTTAATGTCTTCCAGTTAGTCCCATCAACACTGTATTCTAATGCAAATCTAGTGATCTTATCAGTACCACTATCCTGTACAAAATTGATAGTACCTAACTTCTTAGGGTTATTGAATGTAAGAGTCACTGCAGCATCTACTGGAATATAGTCCTTGATCTCTCCTGCTTTATATGGAGATTCAGCAAAGTGCGCATATGTTGATTCATTATCATCTAATAAGTTATCTAATGAACCACCCTTTACACCAATCTTAGTCATAGATAATGTACCCTTATCAGTGCTTGTAGAAGGAGTAGTCGTTGGGTTAACTAAGATATCTCTTACACCTAACCAAGTATTACTCTTATCTTCAGTCGCAATCATACGGATACCCTTAACACCCTTAAGGTTAAGGTCTGTTAATTCTACATTGTTTGGTAATTCATAGATTGTTTCATTTACATCAGTCCAGTTCTTACCATCAGTAGTATACTGTACTTTCGCTTTTAAGAATGTATCTCTAGGGTTAGAGTTCGCACCCATTCTAAAGATGACATGGTTTACATCAATTGCCTTAGAATACTTGATACCTACATAAGTACCTGCAGAAATAGTATTAGGGCTCTTGTAAACTAATTCTGTAGAAGCATTACCATCAAAGATGTTATCTTCTTTACCATCTGGAGTATCTTCACGATTAGTGATATATTTCGCAATCTGTTTATCTGGATTAACGATCGTAGATACGACTTCAGATAAATAAGAATCCAATGATTTAATAAATGGTACGATATGCTGCACACCTACTTCAGCATATTCTAAATGGTCTACGTAGTGGAAACCATAAGACTTGCTCTTTTCAAAAGCAGCCTGTGCACTTGCATAATAGTCCCAGATAGAAGAATTATCTTCTTCATTCTGTGCAGCTTTAATACCTTTAATATAGTTTAAAGCAGCATTTGTTGTATCATCCCAGCAGTTTAACCAGTAAACAATCTGAGACTTGATTCTTTCATTACCGCTTTCACGATATACTTTAGATGCATTCTGTAATACTGTGAATTCATCGATGATGTCATTAAATTCTTCATCAGTGATCTTTTCACCTTTAGTTACTTTAGTCTTGAATGCATTAAGTTTTTCTTTTAATTCAACAGATTCCTCTAAACGAGTCACTCTGCTATCCATGTTCTGGTTGATCATATGTTTAGATAATTCTCTTAAAGCAGTTGAAGCTGCTGTTTCTTCATAACCATTATGATCTACATATTTGAATGATGCATTATAGCACTTATTTGCTTCTTCTTCAGTTTTCCAGATATTCCATGAATAACATGCATTACCAAATATTGCGACTTTACTTGGTTCAGACTGCTGCATTGGGTTTAATACAATACCCTGTATCTTAGAAGGATCAACACCTGGATGAAGGAATGTTGTATAACCACCCATGATTAAGTGTTTCTTAGAGTTATCAGTACATGGCCAGTTAATCCACATATAAGGACCACGACCTGCAGTATCAGTGAATGAAGAAGTAAAGTTATTAGTTACTTCACCCCATACACGTCCACCAGTCATAATAATCTGTACGTTTTCAGGGAAGTCACGATAGTAAGACTGACCCCATCCCATATATTCCTGAGTACAGAATGGTAATGTAAGCTTTAAGCCAGGGTAAGAAGGCTGTAATTCTTTAAGCCAGTTAGACATATCTGTCAATGTTCTTGTATAATTAGCACCACCTACGTTACCAGCATCGTCTGCAAGAATTGCAATCTGACGAACACCAGCATCAATAACCTGTTTAAACTTAGCCTGCATAACCTTTAAGTCAGCCTGATAGTTTGCTTCAGAGTTATAACGAATAGCGTGATTCATATAAGGATGTAAGGCAAATACGAAACGGCATTTAGACTTGTTTCCAGCCTCAGCAAGTGGTTTGATCTTTGTATTGATTTCTTCTTCTGTATAAAGGTCACGCCACTTAGCGTTATGCTTTGGATCATCTTTAGGAGCATAGAAATAAGAGTTAAGCTTATAATAGCCTCCCCATTCCATCAATTTACAACGATCTTCTGTTGACCATGGATTACCATAATAACCTTCAATAAATCCACGGCTTGCAACATCCGCATAGTCTTCGATAGAGAAGTTTCTAATTGTTTTCCCCTCTACCTGTTTAAAAATGTGATATAAGCTTGTAAGTCCATAAAAAGCAGCATCTGTATCTTTACCTAAGATAGAAATAGTGCCTTTATCAGACTTCAAAGCATAAGAATCAAGTTTATCAAATAAACCTGCTGAAGTTGTTCCAAACTGTGAATCTACATATTGTTTAGAACCCTTCACACCAACAAGAATGTTTGTCTTTCCAGCTTTCTTTTCACTAGAAACACTTGCATTCATGCCTTTTAATGCAAGAACTTCATTCAGTCTTGCTTTTGTGTCTTCATCAATACCATCTTCATAGACAACATTGACCTGACTTGTCATTTCATAATCCCCATCACTATAATTCATAGAATGTGGATTAGGATAGACTTCATACCCTGTATCAGCTTTTACAGTCACTGGAAAAGCTGATACACAGCCTAATGCAACAAGAAAACTTACTGCATAAGTAATGACTTTCTTTCCTTTCATCATGTTCTCCTTTCTTTTATATCTTGTCTCATTTCATGCTCCTAGTTGATGAAATGAGTATTCAAACATGGATTTTTACAAAAAATAAAGACCAAATAAAGTATGACAAAAAAATGTATGTCATAATCTTTATTTGGTCTTGCCTGCTTAGAGTAACAATCCACATTGACTCAATCAGTATAACAGTATCTTTTATATTACGCAAGCGTTTTCATATCTTATTTTATGATATTTTTAAGCATTTGAAGTCAGCAGAACATGAAATTGATAATTTAATCATACCAATAACTAATATTTTATTATGAAATTGTGATAATTGATAACTTATCCCGCCTTATAGATTTCTATGATATAATACAGGCATGGAACATCCGTATACGGTAGGTGGTTATCCTTGGTCGTCATGACGAAGGTACGCAACCCTTCGAAAGCTTCTCTTCAGTTGCGAACGGAGGTGATGCACAATGACAATGTATGAAGTAATCATGATTATGTTAGCATTCTTAACATTGATCGTTTCTTTACTAACACTTGTTGTCAAAATGCTTCTTATTATCATTGATAAGAACGCAAAAAAATAACTACCTCGCTCTCGGCAAAAGTTTGAGGTAATTATTTCAAACATACAAATCCAAGGGCAACCGCTTACTGGTTGTTCCTTCTTTCATATTCATTATAGTTTACGCTAAAATCAAAGTCAACATGCATCTTTTTATAGTATTACTGCATGACACGTTTAATGTGTATACATAAAAATGTCTGTTCATCCGGTGATAAATCATATTTATATTTCTCTTTAATATGTTTCACAATACGGTTGATACACATTGAGAGTCTTAAGTTCTCTTTTAATAGTTGTCTGATGTCTTCTGTTGTATCTTTAAGGTTTATTTCCTGCCCTGTAAAGATACGTTCAGCTAAGTATTTTAAATGCGTAGAGAGTCTTGCATAACTGAGTGACTGAGGAGAAATAGTCACCTTCATACTATTTTCAATAATACCGATAATATCAGTCACAAAGCTTAATATCTTAGTCGCATTATGGGTATTATTGTCCATTGAGAAGTTCACTAAATGCAAGGCTATATAGTTAGCTTCTTCTAGATCTAATGTAATACCTGTTTTCTTCTTAATATAGCTTAATGCCCATAAACCTATTTCATATTCATTCTTATAAAGAATACTTACATCCCCAAGTACGACATAAGGGATTCTAATATTCTCCTGCTTACGTTTTAAGGCAAAGGAGATATGATCTGTCATAGTGAGGAATATTTCCCCATAATAGCGTGATTTAAGCTTCTTAATTGCTCGAGAGACAATCTTATCAGTAATCTCATAACAATCAGGAGAAATATCATCATCTCTCTCTAATCTTTTATGAGGGTCTTCTTTAAACATATATGTCTTTTCTATTTTAGTGGAATCAACACTATCCCCTACCTTCTTCTGGAATCCTATTCCTGAACCTGTTAGGATAATATCTCCTAGTTCTGGTGAGATAGCCGCAATGGAATTGTTGTTGAAGATCTTAATAATTCTCATAATAGTCCCCTTTACATCAAAATATCATTCATTGCATCCGCAATGAACTGGGCATTGGTGCCTACTAATATCTGTACATTATGGTTTCCTGCAATTGTGACATGTTCATAGCCTAATTGAGATATTTTGTCTTTATTAATAGAATGTATGTCATTTATTTCTACTCTTAAACGTGTAATACAGGCATCTGCAGATATACAATTACTTCTACCACCAAGAGCTTCCACAAAACAGATAGCCAGATCATCATAATCAAATGAGTGTTTTGTAATAACTTCTTCTTTCATACGTCCTGGTGTCATGAGATTAAAATGAAGAATCATACTTCTAAATATAATATAATAGAGCACACCACAGATAACTCCTAAAAGGATCAAATAGTTTGCCTGGTAAGAAAATGGTGCCTTAAAACTCAATATATAGTCTATAAGTCCAGCTGAGAAGCTAAAGCCAGCGAGCCAGTGGAATGATGCAGCTATAAACATCATGATTCCTGTCATGGCTGCATGAGCGATATATAAACTAGGTGCTAAAAACATAAAAGAAAACTCTAATGGCTCTGTAATACCTGTTAGAAAAGATGCAAGAGCAGCTGAAAACATCAATGCGCCTACTTTCTTTTTCTTATCAGGTGAGGCACATTGATAGATGGCGAGTGCGCCTGCTGGTAAGCCAAACATCATGACAGGATAGAATCCTGCCTGATACATACCAGTAACACCTTTAATGCCTCCTGATACTGTACCCCAGAAGCGTCCAATATCATTAATACCCGCAATATTAAACCAGAAGACAGAATTAAGGGCATGATGTAATCCTGTTGGTATAAGAAGTCTATTAAAGAATCCATATAAACCAGCGCTGATTGGTCCTAAACCTGCCATCCATGTTCCAAACTGAATAAATGCTTCATAAAGCATCGGCCAGACATACATGAAAACACCAGCAAATAAAAGTGTAATCATTCCTGAGATAATAGGAATGAATCTATCACCACTAAAGAAGGATAAAGGTCCTGGCATTTCTATATGATTGAACTTCTTATAACAGAAAGCGACAATCAAACCTACCATAATCCCTATAAACGCATTATCCGTCTCTGCAAAGGCAATAGAGACTTCACTTATATGCATTCCTGAAATAAGAGAAATACCCTCTGGAGAGAGTATTTTAGTAATCATAAGATAATTGGTGACTGCTGATAAAGCCAATGATGCATTCTTCTTATCCGTCATACCGATTGCGATTGCAATCGCAAAAAGGATAGGAAGATAATCTATGACTACACCACCCGATAATATAAGAAAAGCCGCAAATGGATTATTGACACCCCATCCGATAGGATCAATCCAATAGCCAATACCCTTTAATAATGCAGCCAGAGGCATAATAGTCACCGGAAGCATCAGGGATTTACCTAATTTCTGTAAAAATTTCATAAATAAATCCTTTCGTTTGTCATAGGCGGAAACCCACTGCCTTTAGGCGGTGGGAGGAGCCTCGTAAATCGTTATCTATTAGACCTAACTTTCAATATATTTTTACATAGTTGCTGATGACACTTCTCCAATGCTACAAGTAAAATAACCATCTGACCAAAATACTTTTTCCTTCCAATACTGTTTTGATAAGACCGAACTATACTTATGCCATAAGTGGTATGTTGTTTCCTACTTTACAATTTTGAAAATATCACAAACTCTATCTGTTGTATCGCAACTTAATAAGAAATGTATATGGTCTTTGTCAGTTTCTATCGCAATAATTTCGTAGCCACGAGTATTAGCTATATCGAAAATCTTTTGTTTAACATCATCGGCGACGGTATTTGGTTACTAGAATTATATGTACTTTAAGGCTGTATTTTCGTCTGTTGTGACGATTGTATCTATTATCCGTAGTTCACCTCAAAAATATTGATTATCACTATACATATTATATAATATGTAGTGAAATATCTATGAAAGGAGTACATCTATGGAACAGATGACTATTACAGCTAAAATTCAAATAATCGTAGCTGAAACAGATAAGGTTTTGCTTGATGAAACAATGTCTGTTTATCGTAATGCCTGTAATTATGTTTCAGACTATGTATTCCGCACTCACGACTTAAAGCAGTTTTCACTTAATAAAGCTTTGTATTCTACTTTACGAGAAAAGTTTAACCTTAAATCGCAGATGGCTCAGTCTGTTTTGAAGACTGTTATCGCCAGATATAAGACCATTCTTGAAAATCAGAATGAGTGGATTAAACCATCGTTCAGAAAGCCTCAGTACGACCTTGTTTGGAACAGAGATTATTCCTTAACACAAAACCGTTTTTCAATCAATACACTTAATGGTCGCGTGAAGTTATCTTATTTTGCAGATGGAATGTCTAAGTATTTCGATCATACGATTTACAAGTTTGGTACTGCCAAACTTGTAAGTAAGCATGGTAAATACTATCTGCATATACCAGTTACCTATGAGATTGAAGAAAGTAATATTTCTGACATCTGCAACGTTGTAGGTATTGACAGAGGTATTAACTTTGTTTTTGCAACTTATGACAGCAAACATAAGTCTGGATTTGTTAGTGGCAAAGCTATTAAACAGAAACGTGCTAACTATTCCAAGCTTCGTAAGGAGCTTCAAATGCGACATACGCCATCCTCAAGACGAAGACTAAAAGCTACCGGTCAGCGAGATAACCGTTTGATGCAGGATATTAACCATCAGGTATCGAAGGCACTCGTTGAAAACAACCCAAAGCACACTCTCTTTGTATTGGAAGATTTGTCAGGCATTCGTAATGCTACAGAACGTGTTAAAACAAAAGACCGTTATGTTTCTGTATCATGGTCTTTCTTTGACCTTGAGCAGAAACTAATCTACAAGGCAAAACAGAATCAGTCTTCTGTTATTAAGGTAGACCCTCGCTATACAAGCCAGCGCTGCCCTTGCTGTGGACATGTTGAAAAGTCTAACCGCAATAAGAAGATACATCTGTTTACCTGCAAAAAATGTGGTTATAAATCTAATGATGACCGCATTGGAGCTATGAATCTGTATCGTATGGGAATAGACTATCTTGCAGATAGCCAAGTACCTAATACAGTTGTAACAGAGTAAACTCTGCTGCAAAGGGTGCTGTCAGCCACCCTATGATGTAACGCCACTTTAGATAGCAATATCTATTGGGGTTAAAGGTCGGAGGTGTAAACCGTTAGTACGACTGGGCAGTTACAAGCCCATGACCTTTAGGTCGTGTGTAGTTGACATTGATCCCCTTTTCTGTACTAATATACATTACTATTATATAGTAATTGTTTAAAAATAGTTACAAAATACCAAAAGCGGTAACATTTTCATAACGTGGTTATTATACCATTTTAATACCATTATGTAACCCCTAACGTTCATTTTTCAAGACAAAAAAAGGAAGAAACTAATCTTCCTTCATGAACTTATATGTACATACACCAATAAGAGCACCTACAAGTGTGACAGCCATCGCAAAAATCAACATACTTTGTAGTCCTAATGTATCCTGTAAGACACCACCTAAGTAATTACCTAAACAGAAGCCAAAACCATTGGCCATCATTGTGATAAGAGTCTGACCTGCCATCTGATCTGATTCAGATAAGACATCATTACAATAATATGTATAAGTGGCAAATAGTAAGCCATATGAACATCCCTGGAACACCATACCAATAAGTAATACAAGTAAGTTAGGTGCTAAGGCAATTAAGAAGTTTCTAAAGATATACATGATCAAGCCAAAGACAATGAGCTTTTCAGGACCAAATTTTTTCTTTAAGCGATATGTCATTGTCATAAATGGTGTTTCACTGGCTGCCATAAAGAAGATGGCTATACCATAGAATGATGAATCTCCACCTAACTTCTTAACAATATTAATTAAGTAAGTAGATAAAGATGTTGCCCCCGCAATCGCAAAACCAAATCCTAGCAAAAAGAAGAAGAACTTCTTATATTTAGTAATAAGACCAAATGGATTGGCTGGTTTTTCTGTTGAAACACTCTTAATAGTAGAATGTGGTAAGACAAATAGGTTAATGATAAATAAAATACTTGATATAACAAAGACGATATAGATCACAGATGGTTCTAGCCATTCGACTAAGTAACCCATTAAAAAGGCACTTGATGCATAAGAGAATGAACCTAGTCCTCTTGCAAGTCCAAAATTAATATCATGACCCATCTTGACATAATCCATTGCAAACTGTGATAAGAATGGAACAACACAAGTACTCAAGAATAATAATGCGATATATAGTACCATAACGACTACTTTAGGTAATGTCATAAAGTAAAGAGCACTAAATGATGCGAATAATATAGCGTAGATTCCTAAAATAACATTATGTGGTGTGAGTGCTTCATACTTATTTGGTAAGTTAGAGATATTAGCCGAAAGTATAAGCATCATAATACTTCCCATTGCAGTCACTATACCAATTTCTGTATTTGATAAGCCTTTATATTGTAAGAAAATGGCTACATAACCAAAAATCGTACAGTTAGTAATCCAATATAAGAACTGGATACATTTGTATTTCATTTGTAAGCGTTTCATAATTTCCTCCCTCGATAACCTTAGGTATTATATAGTATTTATCAAAAGGGGTACAACTATTTTCTCAACAAGAAAAAAAGACACGATTCCTAAGAATCATGTCTGAATATCTTAAACAAAGTGCCCCGGTTCTAGGAACCAGCATACTCTACATGACTAGTTATAGAACATGCTTCAGGGCAGTTTGCTGTGTCCGCTCTCTAGACACAAGTCTATTTTAAGAAACATTTTTTTACTCGTCAATACCCTTTTGTAAATTTCTTTTAATATGTAACACTATTATAGTTATTTATGATTTTAACAATTACAAAACTGGCATTATTTCACATTTTCATGATTGAAAAATACTAATATTTGTATTTATCCTAAGTGTAATGATTATATCAATATAATCATTATTTCTAAATATATGAGTATGTGTAAAGTTATTCTGTGAGTAATTTTTCACTTTTCAAAACATGAAAAAAAGCCCCTAGATATAGGGACTTTAATATATATTATTCAGCTTTTGAATTAACTAACTTACCAGTTGAATGGAAAGTAATCATAAGTCCAAGAGCGACTAATAATACGGCAACGACTAACTGTAAACCGTCTGTCATTAATACAAATCCACCAGTTACAAATAACTTCATTACAATTGCATAGATAGCCTGTACTAAAGCTGTCATAGTAACGATGAACATTAATACCATTGGTACATATAACATGAAACCTTTTCTTCCAGTAACCTTTAAGAATACAGCAAGAGATACTAATACCATTGCAGCAAGTAACTGGTTTGCTGAACCGAATAATGGCCAGATGTTAACATATCCGCCTAAGCTTAATAAATAACCAAAGAAGAGTGAAATAAGTGTTGAAACGTATTTATTAGTTAAGACAGATACTAACTGTGATGGAGTTTCTCCTTCTTCTACTTCGAAGAATTCCTGGAAAGACATACGTGAGATTCTAGCGACTGCATCAAGAGAAGTTAATGCAAGTGCTGAAACGAACATAGTCATGATACAAAGTCCCCAAGACTGTGGTAAACCAAGCTGTGCTACTAAGCCAGTAACACCAGCTGAGAACTTAGTGAAAGGTGTAGCTGTATCAGCTAAAGCCATATTAGCAAGAGCTGTATCTAAGACACCAGTCTGTTTTAAGTTTGGTAATGAACCAACAATTACGATAACTAATACTGCAAGTAATGATTCTAACAACATTGAACCATAACCAACCTGAAGCATATCTTTTTCATTCTTGACCATCTTAGAAGATGTTTCTGAAGATACAAGTGAATGGAAACCAGATACGGCACCACAAGCGATAGTTACGAATAGTGTTGGGAATAAGTAACTTCCTGTAGCTGATTTGAATCCAGTGAATGCTGGTACAGTAACAGTTGGGTTACTCATAAATACACCTACAACCGCTGCTGCAATCATACCGATGAATAGGAATGTAGTTAAGTAGTCACGTGGACTTTTTAATAACCACATTGGTGTAACAGATGCAAAGAAAATATAAACGAATACTAAATAGATCCAAGTTTGTTTAGTTGCATATACTGGGAATTTGATACCAACTGCAAGCATTGCAACGATTAATACAATTCCAAGTACTACTTTTGGCCAACCTTCAAGGTTAACTTTACGTAATAATAAACCAAATGCCATAGCAACAAATACATAAAGAATAGAGATAGAAGCAGCACTGGCATTAGGTGCAAGCTTAGCTCCTTCAACACTGAAACCATTGAATGTTCCAGCAACCATGTCTGCAAAAGCAGCAATAACGATTAATGTGAAGACCCAGCAGAATAAGAAGAATAATTTCTTACCAGTTCTACCAATGTACTTTTCGATGATCTGACCCATTGACTTACCTTCAGATTTAACTGAAGCATAAAGTGCACCGAAGTCCTGTACAGCACCGAAGAATACACCACCGATGACTACCCATAAGAATGCAGGTAACCAACCAAACATCATAGCCATAACTGGTCCAGTAACTGGTCCAGCACCAGCGATAGATGAGAACTGATGAGCAAAAACTGTCCATTTATTAGTTGGTACATAGTCTACGCCATCTTCTTTTGCAACAGCAGGTGTTGTTGCATTAGGATCAATACCCCAAGTTTTTACTAAATAGCGACCATAACATAGATAGGCTACTACTAAGATAAGGGCTGCTAATCCAAGTAAAAGTAAACCATTCATAAATAAATTCCCCCCAGAATTACTTTATACATAGAAAACAGATTATAAAAAAGGCTTTCGTCTTAGAATGACATGTCTAAGACGAAAACCTTTGTTTCCGCGGTACCACTTAGATTGTGATTTACATCACCACTTCACATCCCATGAATGCTATTTCTTTAACGCAGAAATTACGGATTTCTTTACTATTATTTTCAAGAAAACAGCTCACAAGGGATGATCCCATAATCATTACCTGCATCCTTTCCACCAGCTGGATGCTCTCTATAGGAAGCGGATTAGAAATCGTATCTTGTTCATCGCTCTGTTTCGTATGTATGCTTATATAATAGTCTGATATTATCATTTGTCAACAGTTTATTGCGATAAATGCAAATTTATTTATATGTTTTACGTTTATCATAAATGTAAGCGTATGTTACATGTCGGACTATAACAAATATACATAGAGAAATATTACTTATACTTGGATTTAATATATTGTTTGATTGCTTCCATATAGTCTTCTTCATTATCATAATCCTTTGGATCTACATCATACATATCAGAAGGATCATAGTATTGTTTCCATTGTTTACGTAAATCATTGAGATAATCTTTTTCATGATCATACTGTGTAGGATCCACAGAACTAAATGAGTTATAGAAATTATGTTTATCTTCCCAAGATTTTTTATCATCTTCAGATACATTACCCTCTTGAGAATCTTCTACTATATTATCCAAATGATACTCAACATAGTTTGGACGTTTTCTAGACATTTGTTTTAATGCTTTATTACAATATTCATCCATATCATCAGACTTTAAAGCTTCTTCATCTAATTCTGCATCAAGACTTGCAACATAGTCCTTCCACTCATCGACAGCTTCTACATAATCTTCTTCATCACTAAACTCACTAGGATCAACAGGATATTGATGATTTGGATCATATAGTTCTAACCAATGTATTCTTTCATCTATTTCATATTGATACTCATAAGGTGAATCATAATCTAGAGGATCAATACAGTAAAATTCATTTTCTGGGTCATACTTTTCTTTTATTCTCTTTGTTAGAGCACCTAGATATGCTTCTTCATTTTTATAGTTTTGTGGATCAATATCAAAGTCACCATATTTAAATACTTCTTCAATCCATTCAAGGTGTTCTAAACATATATTAACTGCTTTTTCATAGTCTTCAAAATTATCATATTTAGATACATCAACATAATGATCACATTCATCAAATGGATCTGCTTCAGATTTCCAATCATCACGTAATGCATTTAAATAGTCTTCTTCAGTATTATACCAATCTACATCGACAAAAAATCGTTGGTGAGGATTATATTTTCTCACCCATCTATCTTTGTTTAGATCTTTAATTGTTTGAAATAGTGTTGATATTCTTCCCATAGTATCACCTTAATCATCTATTGCTTCTTGATAATCATCTAAAGAATCATGATCAAGTGTGTTTATATTGAAATAATTGTCTGGATTATATATTTCAGCCCACTTGTCTTTATTTACCATATTAAGTAATTCATGTAATAGTAATTATTTATTCATTGTAATCATATACCTTAATTATATAAAGTTTTTACTTATACCTCCATGAGAAACGTAAAATGTAAAATTATTCTTGTGTCCATCTAAACTTTTGGACTTTTTTCTCATTCACAATTTTATTTTTTTCATCCACAATTGACTTTCTACGACATATGGGTTATATTGTATTTGCGATCAGATTGCAGATACTTGTGAAGCCTGCGATCGGGGGAGGGTGCCGAGGCCCCTTTCTTTTTTTTAGTTAAAAATAGTATATTTCACAAAAGAAATTCTCCAGTTAAATAGGTATATTTAGTATAGAAGCGTCATTTTAATTACTCCAGCTCCTAATGCAAAAAATTAAGTTAGAGCAGTTCTCATAATACATATTTTTACGAGGTGCATATGACAAAACCATTTATTACATATACCACTCAAATTGAGAAGTTAAAGAACGAGAAAAATTTAATAATTACAAACACCGATTTTGCATTAACATCCCTAAAAAATATCAGTTACTATGGATTAATCGATGGTTACAAGCATCCATTTATTGATATTCATACCCGAAAGTACGTTAATAATACTTGTTTTGAAAATATAGTTGCTCTTTACGAATTAGATGAAGATTTACGTGAATTATTCTTCAAGTATTTATGCCGTATAGAAAGAAAACTACGTTCATCTATTTCTTACCACTTCTGTCAAAAACATGGAGAACGTCAAGAAGAATGCCTTAATCCCAACAACTACAACATGATTCCTAAAAATATGCGTGGAATTATAAAACTAATTCAAATGCTAGATAATATATCTAACAAAAACAAGAATCACAAATATCTTGTTTACCAGCGCAATAAATATCATAACATTCCACTGTGGGTAACTTGTAATGCCCTTACTTTCGGTCAGATATCCAAAATGTTTGAATTTCTACTTCAAAATATACAAGGACTCATCTGCCAGGATTTTGGAAATATCAAGAAAAACGAAATGATTATATATCTAAAAGTGTTAACACTCTATAGAAACGTATGTGCTCATAATGAAAGACTTTTTTCTTATCACACGTACATTGATATTCCTGACACATTGATACACAAAAGATTAAACATACCAAAAAGTGGCTCAAAATATATATGTGGAAAAAATGATTTATTTTGTGTAGTTATCACCTTTCGTTATCTACTACCACAAGCTGATTTTTTAGTATTCAAAAAGCAACTGGTACATATTTTCAATCAATACGAGAAGAAGATTTCAAATTTAAGACTAGACAAGCTATATGAATATATGGGATTTCCATCTAACTGGAAACATATCACAAAATTCCATAAAATATAATCATAGTCGTCTAAAAAAGCACATTTTAGATCATCCACAATTGACTTACTGTGCCATATAGGTTATATTACTTTTGTGATTACATTGCAGATACTCATGAAGCCTGCGATTGCGGGAGGTGCCGAGGCTCCTCTTTCGTATTATAGAACTAGAAGTTATTCAAGTAATAATTCTAGTTTTTTATTTTA
>NZ_QTUM01000005.1:0-68458 GCF_003435615.1 Catenibacterium sp. AM22-6LB | reverse complement strand
TTGTTCATTAATGGTTCCATAAATTAAAGTAAAATTTCTCCTTTCCCTCTATCATACTTTGAATTCGTTTGTACCTAAGTACCGTCATTCTTACCATTATGAATAGATTCTAGTAAGAACGTAAAAGGTCACTCCCCTTCGCTACATTGATGTTATGTTGCATCAATATCGTTCACTACTATGAGAGTGTCTGACTCCTCATGACGTACTTATCACTTCGAATTGCTCTTATAGATAAGTACCTTGTTGTATACCAAGTAGTCATAAGGTCTCACAGGGTCATCGCTATTTCCTTAATATCATGCCAACTGACTTCACAATAGAAGGCCTATGTTATCGACTAGTTCATTGGTAACACAGTGAATAGACTTCCACATTCTTCGCAATGTCGTCACACATTCTACTGCCGCACTTTCAGTTCACACTTCGTTTCGGCCTGATATTTCATCTACAGTTCTCTCGAATACTGCATCTCCTTCATACACCGCCTTACGTTGATGCACTAGATTAGACTTCTCGAATAGCACTAGCGCGCACGAGGTAGGACTTTAACCTACAGGATTTCTACATTCCATGACACATTTCAAGTTAATAGAAACCTATCTTGAATAATCATTTATTAGTAGAAAATGTCATGCCCCTGTTGACATGACATATAAGCGACTGCCTGTCGCACAAAAAATAAGGCATGAAAATGCCTTATTTAACTACACGTAAGTTTTCTGTACCTTTTTCCATACATACTGGGGCATGGATTGTGAATTGATAATGTGTTTCATATAAAACAGCACGCTTTTCATCTTCTTTGATTTCAAAGCTTTCAAGTGATCCACCCTGTTTACACGCAACAAGTAAGTACTTATCTCTAAATAAGAGTAGAGACTTAGGTCCTTCATCTGTTTCCATACAATCCACTCTTGTAAGCTTTCCAGTTTCTTTATCTCTTTCAAAGGCAACAATTGTATCATCACCTTTATTGATCACAAAGATAAAACGTCCATTTTCAGTAATAACCATATCCATTGGTGTATTGACACCATCATATTCATCCTTAGAATAAGTCATCACTTCATCTACTAAAGTAAACTTATTATGCTTTACAGCATAACATGTAATAGTGCTTGAGATTTGATTGAGGATATAGGCAAATTTACGGTTACTAGAATAAACAAGTTTTAATGGTCCACTTCCAGGATTTAACTTAAATGATAATTCTTCATCCTTAGTAAGTTCACCCTTTTCACCTTCAGTAAAGAAGATGACTTCATCACCACCTAAATCAGTGACAATAAGTTTTGTATTATCTGGAGTGAATGTCATAAATGTAGGATGAGATTCAGTTTGTTTGACTGGATCAATACTATGACCATCTAACTTTACTGTTTTTGATACTCTAATGATTTTAGAAGTCTTAATTGGTATAGTGACTACTTCACCATTATAATAATCAATCGCATAAGCATAATCACGATCTTTATTTAAGACAGTCTGGATATATGTACGTCCTTCATTACCGATTCTTGCTGCAAGTCCTAACTGAGTTTCCATGCAGGCATACTGCCAGATACCACCATCCTGAGCACGTCCTGTCCCATTACGGTAAGTTAAATACATGAAACGTCCTTGTCTATTCATTGCGAGAGGGCTAGCTAGAGACTTAATGAATGATTTCTTGATGATTTCTCCATTATCTACATTAAGATAGAATGCATAAATACCACGATCAAGATCTGTTCCTTCGCTGCCTACAAAGAAAATATCTACTGTTTTTGTTTTACTAAAAAGTCCCATAATAATCTCCTTACTAAAACTAGGTAACGGTTGTTACCTAGTTCTTATCACATTCAGAACAATCTGTGACGCAGTCCCCATCTTCGCATACACAGCCATCACATTTATCATCTGTTTCTTCTTCATCATGCATATTGAAGTCTTCTAGAACTTCTTCTAGACGCTCCCATTCAGCTGGATCTTCAATATCATATAGATGATTATCACCATCATATCGAGATGCAAAGATCTGCTCATCATCTTCTTCACTATAATACATGACATATTTATTTCCATTCTCTTCATCTTCATAAGTGAAAAGAATTTTAAACACATTTTCTTCCCCGTTATTATCGGTAATCACAATTTTATTATCGTCCATTGCTTATCTCCTTATCTTATCAAGATACCCCTGAAGAATTTCAACTGCTGCCATCTTATCAACAACCTGTTTACGTTTCTTTCTTGAAACATCACCAAAAATAAGATTATTTGTCGCAATAACAGTTGTTAATCTTTCATCTTCCAGAATAACTTCAACATCCATCATCTTCTCTAAACGTTCTTTAAAATCAATAGAAATCTGTGCACGTTCACCAAGATCACCATTCATATGCTTAGGTAATCCTAAGACAATTGTATGAATATTATTCTCTTCTACGATATTCTTGATATGATAAGCACATTTCTTATATGCGTTTTCGCTGAAATGATAAGTTTCTACACCATGTGCAAGCATTCCTAATGTATCACTTATCGCAACACCGCAAGTACGTGATCCTAAATCAAGTCCTAATATCTTTTCCACTATTTAGACTCCAAATAGAACTTTACAAGTTCTTCAATAATTTCATCACGATCAGCTTGCTGAATAATAGATCTTGCACTCTTATGACTTGAAATATAAGCAGGATCATTAGAAATAAGATAACCTGCAATCTGGTGAACTGCATTATATCCTCTTTCTTCTAAAGCCTCAGCAACTGTCATTAAGTTGTTTCTAATTACTTCTCGTTTGAGATCTTCTGAGTTAAATACTCTTGTCTGTGTATAATCTTGTGCCATAATGAACCCTCCCTATATCACTTATTTTAGTATAAACGAAGATAAAATTCAAATTTTTTACAATTTAGATTTCACTGCAGCAACTGCTTCATCAATCTTATCTAGTGTTGGTGCACCACCCTGAGCGAAATCAGGTTTTCCTCCACCACGGCCATCAAGAACTTCATTCATAGCCTTTACTAAGACACCTGCTTTATATGTATTTGTAAGATCTTTAGTAATACCTACAAAGTAAGAATTCTTACCTTCAAAAGTACTAGTTACTACTACAACACCACTACCTAACTGGTCTCTAAAATCAAATGCCATCTGTTTAGCGGCTGCATTATCTTTTTCTACATGAGTATAAAGGAACTTCACACCATTCACTTCTTCAACCTGAGAAGCCTGGTTCTTTGCTTCTAAAGCATTTAACTTACTAGTTAATGTTTCGATTTCTTTTTTCATTGTATTAAGTGTAGTCATTGTGCTTTCAGCTTTTTCTACGATCTTATTGAAATCATTTGCCTTAAGTACTGTACCTACTTCTTCTAAAGTTTCTTCAGATTTTCTTAATGCTTTATAAGCAGCTAAGTTAGTAACAGCTTCAATTCTTCTTACACCAGAACCAACTGAAGTTTCCATTTCAATCTTGAATAAACCAATCTTTGCAGTATTAGAAACATGTGTACCACCACATAATTCTACTGAGAAGTCACCTACACGTACAACCCTTACAACATCACCATATTTTTCATCAAATAAAGCTGTTGCTCCTGCACTGATGGCTTCTTCCTTAGGCATTTCTTTAACATCTACATCAACACCCTTGAAGATATATTCATTGACCATATCTTCTACAGCTGTTAATTCTTCTTTTGTCATCTTTGATGGATGAGTGAAGTCAAAACGTAATCTGTTTTCATCTAAGTAAGAACCAGCCTGACCAACATGTGCGCCTAAGACATTCTTTAATGCAGCATCTAATAAATGTGTGGCTGTATGGTTATTTTCAATTAATGCACGACGTGCTGTATCCACTGTGAGTTCTACAGTATCACCTACATGTACGCTGCCACTCGTTAATTTAATATAATGTAAATGCTGACCATTAGGAGCCTTTAATACATTAGTGACTTCTGCATCAAACTGATCTGAATGAGAAGAACCTGTATCTGCACACTGACCACCCATTTCAGCATAGAAGTTAGTTGTTTCAACGATGATTTCACCTTCATCAGAAAGTTCATCCACCTTTTCTCCATCTTTGAATAAACCTATAACTGTAGTCTTACAAGGTGCTGTGTCATAAACAAAAGTAGAAGGTGTAGTGAAATCCATTAAATCAATCTTCTGAGAAGCCATTGATTCTCTTTCACCACGGGCTGCACGAGCACGATCCTGCTGTGCTTTCATTTCTACCTGGAATCCTTCACTATCAACAGTGAATCCAGATTCTTCTGCGATTTCAATAGTTAATTCTAATGGGAAACCATATGTATCATATAACATGAAAGCAGTAGAACCATCAATTACCTTATTATCAGAGTGTGCAATAACATCTTTGATCTTCTTTTCACCCTGAGATAATGTCTTATGGAATGCCACTTCTTCTTTCTTAACAGCTTCCTTAACGAATTCTGCTTTTTCTGGAAGATAATCATAGAATTCTTTCATGTTATCTACTACAACATCTACTAAAGTATATAAGAAAGGCTTATCGATACCAATGTTTTTACCATAACGAACAGCTCTTCTTAAAATTCTTCTTAATACATAACCACGTCCAGCACGGTCAAACATAGCCCCATCACTTAATGCGAATGTAACAGTACGGATATGGTCGGCAATAACTCTATAAGCCATTTTATCTTCTGCATACTTCACATCAGCTAGTTCTTCAGCTGCATGAATGATCGGTAAGAATAAGTCTGTATCGAAGTTTGTTTCACCTTCCTGGATGATTGAAGTAATTCTTTCAAGACCCATACCAGTATCAATATTCTTATGTGGTAATTCTTTATAATCTTTACGATCAATTGTAGGATCACAATCAAACTGAGAGAATACGATATTCCAGATTTCTACATAACGGTCATTTTCCATTTCTTCAAAGAATAGTCTTTCACCGATATGATCTGGGTCATATTTTTCTCCACGGTCATAGAAGATTTCACTATCTGGTCCACCAGGTCCTGCACCAATTTCCCAGAAGTTATCTGCAGTCTTTAAGATATGTGATGGATCTACACCACATTCTTTAGTCCATACATTGTATGCATCTGCATCATCTGTATAAACAGTGATATATAGTTTATCTTTATCAAAAGCAAGCCATTCTTCACCTGTTAAGAATTCCCATGCAAAATGAATTGCTTCTGTCTTAAAATAGTCACCAATAGAGAAGTTACCTAACATTTCAAAGAATGTATGGTGACGTGCTGTCTTCCCTACATTTTCAATATCGTTTGTACGAATAGATTTCTGTGCATTTGTGATACGATTACATGCTGGTTTTTCTGTACCATCAAAATATTTCTTTAATGCCGCTACACCTGCATTGATCCATAATAATGTTGGGTCATCATGGGGAATCAATGAAGCACTTGGTTCAACCATATGTCCCTGTTTCTTGAAATATTCAAGGAATAATGCACGAGTCTGATTACCTGTTAACTTTTTCATAATATCCTCCTAAAATAAAAAAAGCCATTCCTTAAAAGGAACGACTTAAATCGCGGTACCATCCTTATTCATAGATAAATATATCTATGCCCTTTATGACTTTAACGCAGTCATACGTTGATGTTTACATCACTCTCGAAAGGAGCCTTCCTTCATACACCCAAGAACTCACACCACCCGTTCTCTCTCTTAAGACCTCTATGAAGTACTTGTCTTTCTCAACGATTATGCCCCTATTATACATAAAAAAAAGATAAGGCGCAAGCCTTATCTCTATTCTTCGATTAAAGAACCTTCTGCAAGCATTTCACCCTTGATTGGTAATAACTTGTAGATCAGTTTCATAAATACTGCATCAAATGGTAACATGATTACTGTAGTTACAATATTGAATACTGTATGGAAGTTAGCCACCTGATGTGCTGGAGTTCCAGAAAATTGTGCAATCCATGATAATAATGGTGTAGCAGAACATATAATCAAGAAGAAGATTGTACCTACTAAGTTAAATAGGACATGGAATGTCGCAATACGCTTAGAGTTTCTACATCCAGTCACTGATGCAAGAACGGCAGTAATACAAGTACCGATATTTAATCCACATACCATGAATGCTGCTGTACTAAATGGCACTAAGCCTTTAGTTGCAAGTGCAGATAGAATACCTACTGCAGCTCCAGAAGACTGGATCAAAGCAGTAAAGGCAGCTGCAAATAATACGGCAAGTATTGGATTAGAAAGAGTTGTCATTAATTTAATAAAGACAGGTTCCTTCTGAAGTGGCACAACGGCCGCGCTCATCATATTAAGCCCCATGAAGAGAATACCAAATCCAGTCATAACTGAACCAATACCTCTCACATTACGATTCTTAAAGAATAAGCACATGAAGACACCCACAACTGCAAAGACCGGTGCGACAACACCTACATTAATCGCAATCATCTGTGCTGTAATAGTTGTACCGATATTAGAACCCATTACAACCCAGATACATCTGTTTAATGTCATTAAGCTGGCATTCATGAAACCGATCAACATAACAGTCACTGCAGAAGAACTCTGTACAGCAGCTGTTACACCGATTCCGACAAGAACACCTTTAAATTTTGTATTTGTTAGTTTTTCTAAGATAGTTTTTAAGCGGTCACCTGCAGCATCTTCTAAGGAATCACTCAAAACCTGCATTCCATACAAAAAGAGTGCTAGCCCACCTAATAAGTCAAGCCAATTCGTTATTTTCATAATCTCGTTTTCCTTCTTTTACCACTACATTATAACGTGTCTCTACGTAAATGTCGTTAACTAAATGTTAAAATAATCTTAAGTTTATGTAAAGTACTTTACAAAAATAACTTAAATTTAATGTTTTTAACGAACTATTTACTTGATTATTCGAAGTCAGATATCGAAAAAGAAGAAGTTTTATGTCTCTCCTGAAAACGTTTGAGTAATGTTGTACGTCTTTGTTCATCCTGATTATTATGAAGGCCACGAATAAAGACATTATGATCTCCTAGGATAAATAAAGACTGCTTGGCTCTTGTGATACCTGTATATAATAAGTTTTTCTTCATCATAATGCTGTATTCTGGAAGTACTGACATAATAACAATCTTAAATTCATTACCCTGAGATTTATGAACAGACATACAATAAGCATGTCTTAACATATTGAATTCAGTCGTACGGTAGTTTACAAACTGCCCATCAAAATCAACAGTGAGAGTATCATAAGATAATCCAGTATCTTCTTTCTTTTCAATTTCTACTAAGATTCCTACATCCCCATTATAAACATCATCATCAGGACGATTTTTTAATTGAAGAAGCTTATCTCCTTCTCTAAAGATCTTACCACCCACTTTGATTTCAGCTTTATCACTTGTTGGCGGGTTAAACATAGCCTGTAAAGATTCATTTAAAGCATCTATACCTGCTACACCTCTATACATAGGTGCTAATACCTGTACATCGGATGCATCATATCCCTCTTCTACCGCTTTTTTCACAATAGTCTGCACACATTGTGCAACATCCTTGTTAGGACATACTGTAAAATGAATATCTCGATAATCTTCGAAAACACGAGAATCATAATGATCATTTCTGATATCATGAGACAATGCGACAATACCACTGCCTTCTTCTTGACGATAGATTGTCTGTAAGCAGATATGTGGAATACCACTCAATAACATATCCTTTAAGACGTTACCTGGTGATACTGATGGAAGCTGCTGGTCATCACCAATAAGTAATATTTTATGTACATGAGCACAAGCATCTAATAATTTAGAAAATAAGAGTGAATCAACCATTGAGAACTCATCAATGACAAGCAAATCAATATCTAATGGATGATCCGAGTTCATAGAAAATGTATTGGTAGAAATATCCCATTTTAATAATCTGTGAATAGTAGATGCTTCTAGTTTAGTAAGTTCTGATAATCGTTTTGCTGCACGCCCTGTAGGAGCTACGAGTCCTATCTTTTCATCAGGATATAATGAACGATAAACCTTTAATATAGCTTGTACAATCGTTGTTTTACCAGTACCAGGACCACCTGTTAAAATAAGTGCTGATTCTTCTAAAAACTTCTTAATCGCATTCTTCTGTATTTCATCATAAGTAATACCCTGTAATTCTTCTGTTCTTTTAATCTTTTCATCAATGACGGAATCTTCAATAGACTGCGTTGATTGTTTAAGATAACGTTCAAACTTTTCCGCAATCATTGTCTCACTTTCATACAAATCTCTTGGATAATAACGGTCTTCTTCCTGAATAACCTTATTAGCTATGATTTGGTCTAGATTCTTCGCAAATAAATCATCAGGACATTCAGGTAACATACGTCTAAAGTGATGATAAAAGGATTCATAATCACTATAGGTGCTTCCTGTCTGGAAACATAAATCCATTAAAGAAGCTAGTATACCTGCCTGGATACGTTTATCATCTAATGGTTCTACACCTGTTTTCATTGCAAGTTCATCAACACTTTTAAAACCAATACCTTCTATATCATCAATGAGGCGATATGGATCATTTTGTAATACATCAAGTGTCTTATCTTTATAGAAGTTTTGAATGAGTGGTAAATTACGAGTAGAAATACCATTTCCCATAAAGAAAGATAAAACCTGTTGATCATAATCCTGACTTGTCAATACACCTACAATATTCTTCTTAATTGTTTCTGTAACATTGGGAATATTATTTAAACAATCAGGATTATCCTTAATAAGAGTTAAGGCTTCCTCCCCTAATGCATCCACAATTCTTTCAGCCGTCTTCTTACCTACTCCCTTAAAGAGTGATGAAGAAAGATAGCGGATAATCTCACTTCGATCATCCGCTAGAATTATTTCATAAGAAGACACTTTGAATTGTTTACCATAACGGGGATGTGTGATATAGCTTCCTTTAATACGATAACGATCATCATTATTTACATAGGACATATTTCCTATAATAGTGAATTTTTCATCATCTGTCTCAAAAGCTGCTACTATATATTTATTTTCTGGATTATAGAAAATAACTTTACTAATAATGCCTTCGTATTCTTCCATTATAAATAGTCAATCTCCTTGCCGTCTTTATAGACTTTATCAATTGTACCTCCACCTAGACATACATCTCCATCATAGAAGACAGCAGCCTGACCTGGAGTGACAGCCTTAATTGGTTTCTTAAATGTAACATAAAGTGTTGTTTCATCAATAAAGTGTAATGAAACATCATTATCCTTCTGACGATATCTAAACTTAGCAGTACAGTCATATTCACCTTCTGGCTTTGTTGCAGAGATCCAGTTGACATCAGTAATCAATGCACCATGAGATAATAACCATTTATTACTATCACCCTGAGCAATATAAAGAATATTCTTGTCATAATCTTTTCCTACGACAAACCAAGGTTCACCATTACCACCAATACCTAAACCTTTTCTCTGCCCGATTGTATAATACATAATACCCTGATGTTCACCAATAACCTTCTTAGAGACAATATCTACCATCTTGCCTGATTTAGCCGGAATATAGTTTTTTAAGAATTCTCTAAAATCTCTTTCACCAATGAAACAGATTCCTGTAGAGTCCTTTTTATGTGCTACAGGAAGATCAAGTTCTTCTGCAATTTGTCTTACTTCTGGTTTAGTGAATTCACCAATTGGGAACAATGAGTTATTTAACTGATTCTGATTCAATTGACATAAGAAATAAGTCTGATCCTTATTATTATCTACACCACGAAGCATCACTGATTCTTTTCCTTCAGTATGTACAACACGGGCATAATGTCCTGTCGCAATGTAATCAGCATCAATAGACTTAGCATAATCTAAGAAAGCTTTAAATTTAATATGTTTATTACATAGGATATCTGGATTAGGTGTGCGTCCTTTTGCATATTCTTCTAAGAAATATGTAAAAACCTGATCCCAGTATTCTTTAATAAAATCCACTCTACGGATTTCAAGTCCTAAATGTGATGCAACTGCCTGTGCATCTAAATAATCTTTTTCCTGTGGACATACATCATCATCATTTGTAGGGTTTCCTAGAATATCATTATTTAATGAACTATCCCAGTTTCTCATAAATACACAGATTACTTCGTAACCTTGTTTCTTTAATAAATAAGCAGCAACGGCACTATCCACACCGCCACTTAATCCAAGTACAACTCTTTTCATGTTCTACCTCCCTTTGTCTAGTATTCTACCACACAAAAAAGGCTCTTGAAAGAGCCTCCTATTATTCTGCCTTCATTCTTGTCATTGGAAGCATTGCAGCACCGATAGCACCACAGTCTTCTAATTCTGTTTCAAGTAGTGGAATATGATTTCTCATACCTACATGAATCTTCTGATTGAATTCTTTTGTTAATTGATCTAGGAAATACTTCTTAGACTTCATAACACCACCACCTACTACAAAGCAATGTGGATCAACTGTATGTGCGATATTTGCGAATAATGTAGCAAGTTCACTAATGCATTCATCCGTAATACCCTGAGCTGTTTCATTACCTTCAGCAGCTAATCTAAATACATCACCTGCATGATGTACTAAATCTTTACCAAGAGCTTCCTGACCCTTTCTAGTGATTGCAGTACCAGAACATTCTCCTTCTGCAGCACCTGGGTTTAAAGCACCCTGCTTATAACCATTATTCTTAACGATGATATTACCGATTTCACCAGCATGTCCTCTACCACCAGAGATTAACTGTTTATTGACTGTGAAAGCGCCACCAATACCAGTAGAAACTGTTACATAATAACAAGTTGGATAATTCTTACCAGCACCTAATACTGCTTCAGCAAGACCTGCAACATTTGCATCATTATCTAAGAATACAGGTTTATTGAATTTTGTAGATAACTTTTCAGCAATTGGGTAATTTTCAAAACCAGGAAGGTTACTTGCCATAATCATAACACCCTTTACAACATCAACCGGTCCAGGTACACCAATACCAATACCTTCTACATTTTCAATACCACCACATACTGTATAATCGATTGCTTCAATCTGACGACAGATTTTTGCAGTAACAGCATCTGGACCTTTTTCTCTTTCAGTAGCATCCTTCACTTCACTATATGACTGACCATTTTCATCAACAAGTAAAGTTCTTACGTTTGTACCACCTAAATCAATTCCAATATAATACTTCATGTTCAATATACCTCCTTGAAATATTATATTACATATTACACTTCCACGCTATGAAAAAAGTTCTTTTTGTATCTTTTCTAACTGTTCTGGTAACTGTGATGTAACCGTTTTACCTTTTAAGTAGCTCATAGAGCCTATCGGATCCACAAAAGTTAATTGATAAGCATGGAGGAACTGATGATTGAGATGAAATTTTTTCTTTACTTCCTTATTCCATTCAAAATCTCCATATTTACTATCACCCATAACCGGATGTCCTGTCGCACTTAAATGAATACGAATCTGATGTGTACGACCAGTAATAAGCTGTACTTCTACTAAAGAACAGGTAGAACATCTTTTTAAGACATGTACTATTGTTTTCATAGATAAAGCCCCCGGTGTATCTTTCTTTACTAAATACATCTTTCCTTCATCTTCATTCTTTTTGACGTATCCTGATAATGTAGCATCCTTCATATGTCCCATCGCAATAGTAAGATACTTCTTTTCAATGCCTTGTCTTGTTTTCATCATTGTATTTAAATCCTGAAGTGCACGCATATCTTTACCAAAGATGACAAGTCCACTTGTATTACGGTCTAAGCGGTGCACCGGACCTGGTGTAAAGCTGATATTCTTTTCTGGATCATATTCACCCTTCTGATATAAATAAGTGAGTACCTGGTTAGATAATGTATTCACTGATTCATTGATATCTTCATGAACAAGCAATCCTGCAGGTTTATCTACAATAAGAATATGTGTATCTTCATAAACAACTTTAAAAGTAATAGGTAACTCATAAATTGTTAAAGGCTTTGTGTATTCCTTGAATTTATCTTCATATAAGAATAGTTCCACCTCATCTCCCGAATGAAGAATATAGTTTTCCTTTACTCTTTTGCCATTTACTTTAACATCTTTTTTTCTTAACATTTTATATATAAGTGAAGAAGGTGCTTGGACTAACACTTTCTTTAAGTATTTATCTATTCTTTGATGATCATCATATTGATCGATTACTAGTTTTTTCATAATATCTCCTTTACCCCCTCATTATAGCATACACCTCTTAGATTATGGTATAATAAAAGTCGAGGTGACAATCATGGAAAAACAAATAGATTCAACAACAATTTATGATGGAGCCATCATAAAGGTAACTAAGGAACATGTATTATTACAAGACGGTAATACCGCCGTACGTGAATGTGTGTATCACCATGGTGGTGTATGTATTCTTGCGATAGAGGATGATGAAATTATTCTTGTAAAGCAGTTCCGTTATCCAAATAGATGCGATACATTAGAAATACCTGCAGGTAAGCTAGAATTAGGAGAAGATCCTGATAAGGCCTGTTATCGTGAATTTGAGGAAGAAACAAACAGACGTGCTAAAAATATGCGTCCTATCTTAAAGATGCTTCCTACACCTGGTTATTCGAGTGAAATACTCAGAATATATGAAGCAGAAGACTTCAAGGAAGTAGAAGATTCTTTACAGTGTGATGCAGATGAATTCTTAAATATCATTAAAATGCCTATCGATGAAGCTTACAAAGCAATCTTTGATGGACGCATTATTGATGGTAAAACTGTCATTGCAGTTATGTACGCTTATAACAGAAAACATTGCAAATAGTAAAAGAGCTCTAGGTTAAGAGCTCTTTTTACTTAGTATAGAGTATTTAATCACTTCTACGATTGAAACAATCACTACATTCATAATATAACAATGAATCATCTTTAAAGCAGAAAGAGTCATCAATGTATTATCATTCATATAAGTATAGTAATCTGGAATAACATTCGTAATAGAATGAAGACCATTGAAGATGAATTCAAAAATTGATTCAACAACATCAATATAACCTAAACTAATTGCATGTAATACCTTCACAACAGGCTGATCCATCATATTACCTAACGCAATATGAACTACTAAACCAAGTAAGAGAATCATCAATGATAATAATAAGACATAACTAATATTAATAAAAGTATTAATAATATGATGATCAGGCTTCTTTTTTTGTTCTTCTACCACTGGTTCTTTTTTATCTTCTTCTTTTTCTTCTGGAGCATTGTTTTCAGCTTCCATAACCTTTGCGATGACATCATTTAATGCAGCCGTATCCTGCGCATTCAGTGATAATGAGGTAGGTTCTTCTTTTTTTTCTTCTACTACAGGTTCTTCTACTTCTTCTTTTTCTAATTCTGCTAGATCTTCATCACTGAAGGTAAAACGTCTTGGACGTTCTTTAGTGAGTTCAGAGAGTTTAGATATATAAGTAGATTTAATGATTTTTAATAAGTCAGGATCATCCTTATAAACTTCCTGCAAGTTTGCGAATAAAGCCTTTAATTTAGCAACAGACATCTCTTTGTCCATACCAAGAAGCGGTTCAAAGATCTTATAATCTTCATAACGACCAAAAAGAATATCATTCAATGCTTCATACATTGTATTGGCTACCTGATAAGAACAACTGATTTCATCATCTCCTGCTTCTACCAAATCATTTAAATAAATAGTATTCATTCCAATATTATTAGCTGAATGAAGAATACTATTCATAGAAGTAATGACTAATGTATCTTTAGGTGTTACCTGGAATCTTTTATCAATATAAGCAAGCAGTTCTTCTGAAGGAAGTGCTTTAATATCTGTATCACATCCAATAACATAATCAACTTTACGATACAAAGAACCAAGTTCTAGATAATTAATAGCTGTTTTAGTTTTATGAGTAGAAACAATTGCAATTGGAATATTATTCTGACGAAAGTATTCAAATAACTCAATAACACCATCTTTTGGTGATAAACCCTTCATGTTCAAATAATTATATAAATCTTTTTCTACAGTTGCATTAAGCTTCTGGCTATTAATTGTCGTCGCAAGCGGAAGAGTTTCATACATTGAATACATATTACCTAAAGCATGATAGAACTCTTCAGGAGTGACAGTAATATTTTTCTTTTTACATAAATTTTTATAGAAATTATAGCGGAGTCTGTTTAGGGGGAATATACATCCATCCAGTTCTATGATTGCTAGTTTTAATTCTGTATCCTCTCTCATAAATAATACCCCTTTCCCTAATCTAACCTCCATTATAGCAAATTCCCAAATGATATGCTATCATATACAACAAAAAAGCAGAACCGAAGTTCTGCATTGTTTACAAATGGTCTCCCCGCACGGGCTCGAACCGTGGACCCTCTGATTAAGAGTCAGATGCTCTACCAACTGAGCTACGGAGAGATAGTTCTTGATATTTCTATCAAGAATATCAGGTTTATCCTGTTAAATTTTAAATGGTCTCCCCGCACGGGCTCGAACCGTGGACCCTCTGATTAAGAGTCAGATGCTCTACCAACTGAGCTACGGAGAGAGGTGTGTCCTCAACAGACGAGTTATATATTACACGATTAAGAACACTTCGTCAACTACTTTATGAACTTTTTTTACTTTTTTTTAAAACAAGTCATCATTGTTCTTATATTTAGAGTTTATGATGATTGTTTCTGTATGATCAATACACTTCTGTACTTCTGATGCAAAGTCCCATTCTGCTTCATAGCCTTCTGCTTTATAAGCCTTAGGTTTAGTAGCTGGATTATGTGGTGTAAAGATTGTACAGCAGTCTTCAAATGGTCTAATAGAGATATCATATGTACCAATCTTTTCTGCAATCTTAATGATTTCTAGTTTATCCATACATGCGACTGGACGAATAACTGGAGTAGTAATCACCTGATTGATTGTATTCATAGATTCAAGTGTCTGAGATGCGACCTGTCCGATACTTTCACCATTCACTATAGCTAAGCAGTCATTCTTCTTTGCAACACCTTCCGCAATTCTATACATCATACGACGCATCACTGTCATAGCATAAGATTCATCACAATGATCATATACAGATAACTGAAGATCAGTAAATGGCACGATATGTACTTTAATAGAGCCATGTGTATAGTCTTTTAAGACATTGACTAGATCTAATACCTTTTCTCTTGCCATTTCATTTGTATAAGGTGGAGAAGCATAATGAATACATTCAATATCTACACCACGCTTCATAGTGAGATAACCTGCCACAGGTGAATCAATACCACCAGACAGCATTAATAAAGCTTTACCACCAATACCTACTGGATAGCCTCCTGCACCTGGAATCATATTATCCATAATATAAATTGCATCTTTTCTATATTCTACACGCACTAAGATATCTGGGTTATGTACATCAACAGATAATTCTTTAGTTGTATGATGGAATACATAGCCTGCAATTTCTTTATTCATTTCAATAGAATTCTTAGGATATGATTTATCATGTCTCTTGGTATCAATCTTAAATGTATTTCCTTCATCATGATCAATAATATAAGTAACAACTTCTTTTGCTTTTTCTAAGTCATGTTCCACCTTATAACATAATGAAAAGTTATGAATACCAAAGATTGTCTTTAACTTATCTGTTACTTCTTCCGCATTTTCTTCATTTAAATAAATATAAAGACGGTCATATGTTAATTCATATTCTAAGGCAGAATAGTCATGAAGTATTTCTTTTGTATTCTTTAATAGTTTTCTAATGAATAGTTTACGGTTCTTTCCTTTTGTAGTTAATTCTCCAAAACGGACAAGGATATGATCTGGTTTCATCTAATTACCTCTGTTTCTTAATTCTATTTAATGTATCTTTTAATGCATCTAGGAATGTATCTAATTCCTCTTTTGTAGTGAGATGTGAGAATGAGAGTCTGAGTGCACTTGTTCCAACAAGGGGATCTAAATGCATAGCAGCAAGTGTATGAGAGATTTCTACTTTTTTACTTGAACATGCACTCTTAGTAGAAATATAGATTCCTTTAGTTTCTAAATCATGCACAATAACTTCTGGTTTATAGTGTGGACATGAAATGTTTAAAATAAATGGACTTGCATCCTCTGGTGAGTTAATCACTACATTGTCCATCGCACTTAATTGTACACGTAAATAGTCATTTAGTGACTTTACATAATCATAATGATTCTTTTGTGATTCAATAGCTTTACGCATTGTCTTTGCGAGTACAATATCCACGCATGCATTACTAGTACCACCTCTTAAGCCATTTTCCTGCTGGCCACCGTTAATAAGAGGCACAATGCTTGCAGTACGCTTCTTATAGAGTAATCCACTTCCCTTTAAGCCAAATACCTTATGAGCTGAGAAAGTAGCTAAATCTATATCATCTAATGTAATAGGAAGCTTACCTAAAGCCTGTACCATATCTACATGATATTTAGTCTTAGGATTCTTTTTATGTACAATAGATGCAATTTTATGAATAGGATTAATTGTTCCTACTTCATTATTCACATACATTGTAGAAACAAGAATTGTATCTTCTCTTATTAAAGATTCTAATTCTTTTAAATCAAGATGTCCATTTGAATCAATAGACACATAATCTACATCAAAACCAAACACTTCCTCTAATTGTTTAAATGTATTGGCAACACTTGAATGTTCAAAAGCTGTTGTAATAATATGCTTTCCTCTATTCATATATTGGAAAGCTGTTCCTTTAATTGCTGTATTGTTGGATTCTGATGCACATGATGTAAAGATCAATTCATCAGGAGAAACATGAAGTAATTTCGCAATATGAGCTCTTGATTGCTCAATCAAACGGCTTACTTCGTAACCTGGTGCATATGCAGAATCAGAATTCGCAAAATAAGTTGTTAAAAGTTTTGTATATGTAGAGCGTATTTCCTCATCAAGAGGTGTCGTAGCTACATAGTCTAGATAAATCATCTAATCACCTCGCCTTAAATAATAACGATATAAAAGAAAAAAGTCCACCCTAAGCGGACTTAATTTCTTTCCTTTTAATAAGCTCTTCATATTTTCCTGGTTCAAGTCTTTCTAGAATATCTACTGCAACTTGTAATGCATTACGATATTCACCATTTCTAAATAAGACTTCAGCCTTTGTAAGTTCTGTATTCACTTCTAAGAACATTGAACGATAACGGTTCGCATAAACAATCGCATCTTCAACCATACCTGCAGTTACAATCATATTATGTACATTATCATAAAGCTTATAAATCACATCTCTTGCCCCTTCTACCTTGGCACATAACTCATTCAATACAACTGGTTTATGGGTTTTAAAACGTTTAATCTCTTCTACTTTATTATAAGAATCCGCAATATAATCACGATAAGAGTCATTTACTAAAGGAAGATGTTCATTCTTGATTTCTGACTTAATTTCTAATAAGACAATATTGATATTTTCTAAGAGTTCTTCTGTTTTCTGATTCTTAGTATCAATATCTTCTTTCTGCTTTTTAAATTCTTCCAGATAAGCATCATGCTGCATCATTCGATCATATAAATTTTCTACATGTTCCAACATATTTGCATAAGCGAAATGTCCAGATTCCATCTGTTCAATTAAATCATTGGCATCCTTTTGAATCTGTTTAAATTCTTCATACTTCTTACTGATTACAACTTCTTCTTCATCAATCACAAATTCAGTAATCAAACGACGATATTCTTTCATTGTATTTTGATAAACATCTGTCAATCTCTGAAGTTCATTATAACTTTCTCTCCACTTTTCCTTAAACTGCTTATAAGAATCAAGTTCTTTACCCAAATCAATCACTAATTCTTCAATTAATCCAGTTAATGGTTCAAGTACTTCTGCTGCACCTTTGATATCAACATTCTTTACATGGGCAATAGATTCTTCCATCTGTTCATCTACTTCCTGACGGCGTGCTGCAATATTCATTTCTTCAAGTGCATATTCATCACCTTCTAAAGAAGTAATCAATTCATCCACCTTATCAATCTTACTTGGTAATAAGTCAGATACAACATATACATAAGAAGGAAGATCCTTTAAGTTCTCTTGAAGACTATCAATACGATTTTCAATTTCTTCAGTAAAATTCTTTGCATCCGCAAACATCTGATTATTCATCAATGTTTCAAGTTTCACAAAATCATCATCTAATTCTTTAAACATTTCTAAAGCATGTGGTACAAATTCTTCTACTTTAACACGAATCTTTTCATACTCATTGCCTACCTCACGGTATTTTCCTTTTACTCTAATGATTTCTACACGCTGGATGTTTTCTATTTCTGTCACCTTCTCAATACGTGCAAGAAGGTCTTTAGCGTCATGATCATAACGCTGAGTCATTTCACGAATCAACGCAAACTTCTTCTTTATACCATGGGTCTTTCCATAAAATAAAGATTCATCCACTTCATTCACAAGAACACCTAATTCATTCTTTTGGAATTCAGTAATCTTTTCAAAATCTTTTGTGAATTGTTCATATTCTTCAGCCACTTCTGGCATATTTTTCGCAATAGACTGTACACGGCCTAATCTATATTGTAATGGTAGTGTTTTAATTCCATTGATCTGGTTTTGTAAGTCCAATATTTCCTGACGATATATCTTTAATTTAATTGAATGATATACAATCATGAAAATAATCAAAGCTACAAGAATAGTTCCAAATATTATTAAGTTTCTTACTCCTACATATTCTATAAAATTCTTCATATAATCCATAAAACATCCCTCTCTTACATATCGATATAATTTTATCATATTTTCCAAGTCATTTCATTATGGAATCATGAAACACTATTAAAAAATACACATATGTATATTTCTTTTTGTGAAAATCTTTACTCTTTCTTAAAAATAGGAATATGATTGTATTGTTTAGGGAGGGTAAAAGATGAATGAAAGTACAGATTTAATTAATGGAAAGATATGGAAAGCCATCCTCTGGTTTTCTATTCCAATGTTAGTGGGGAATTTATTTCAACAGCTCTATAATACTGTAGACTCCTATGTTGTAGGGAACTTTGTAAGTTCAGGTGCCCTTGCAGCAGTTGGGCAGTCTACACCAATCATTAATACTCTTGTTGGTTTCTTTACTGGTCTTGCGACAGGTGCTGGAGTAGTCATAGCCCAATATTTTGGTGGCAACCACTTAAATAAGATGAAAAAAGCAATTCATACTTCAATTGCCTTAACTCTTATTTTATGTGTATTATTCACTATTCTAGGTATCGGATTATCAAAACAAATTTTAATTCTTATTGGTTCTCCTGATTCAGTCATGGCTCCTGCTTCTCTATATTTACGTATTTATTTTGGTGGCATTTCTTTTGTATGTATTTATAATATGGGATCTGGTATATTACGTGCTGTAGGTGATTCTAAAACTCCTTTATACTATTTAATTGTTGCATCTATTATAAATATTATTTTAGACTTTGTTTTTGTATTATATTTTCATATGGGTGTTGCCGGTGCTGGATGGGCTACTTTTATTGCCCAGGGAATCAGTGCATTACTTGTTATGATCAAATTAGTATTCTCTAAAGAAATCTATAAAGTAGAGTTTAAAGATATTTCTATTGATATGCCTATTTTAAAGAAGATTATTGAAATAGGAATCCCTACTGCCCTTCAGCAGTCCATTGTATCTTTTAGTAATGTCATTGTACAATCTTATATTAATTCATTTGGTGCAAATGCAGTGGCTGGTTATACTTCTTATGTTAAAATCGATGGATTCCTACAGCTGCCAATTCAAAGCTTTGCGATGGCTATTACGACTTTTACTGGACAAAACATTGGTGCGCATGCCATAGATCGTGTTAAGAAAGGTCTTCGTACAACAATGGCAATGACTTTTGGAGTAACAACTATTGGAGTGCTTATTATTTATATATTTGGAGAACAATTAGTAGGTATCTTCTCTAGTGATCCCGAAGTGATTAAATATGGTTATTTAATGGCACGAATATTCGCAGCAGGTTATCTTACATTACCTGTCATACAGATTATATCTGGTGCATTAAGAGGTGTTGGTTTATCAAATATTCCTATGTATTTCATGGTAGGGACTTTTGTCTTTTTAAGACAGATTTATCTTGCAATTGCAGTACCTTTAACTCATAACATTGGTATTGTATTTGCAGGATGGCCAGTTACATGGGTGATCTGTATGATTGGTTTACTTATTTATTACTTCCGTGTACATTGGTTAGATCACGTATAAGAATATCGGTATTATTCCGATATTCTTTTTTTGTAGTGGTATAATTATGTAAGGAGGTAAAATCATGGAAAGAAGCAGATACTTATTACCTAGCAACAGTTGAAGGTGATCAGCCAAGAGTAAGACCTTTCGAGACAGCACATACGTTTGAGGGAAAGCTCTATATTCAAACAGGGAAGGTAAAGAATGTGTCAAAACAGATTCATTCAAATCCAAAGGTAGAAATTTGTGCATATAAGAATGATGAATGGTCACGCATCGCAGGAGAACTTGTAGAAGATGATTGAAGAGAAGCCAAACAATCCATGCTTGATGCTTATCCATCGTTACAAAAAATATATAATGCAGATGATGGAAATACAGAAGTATTCTATTTTAAGAATGCGGCTGCGACTTTCTATTCATTTACACATAAAAAAGAAGCAGTCAACTTCTAGGGAGGAAATTATGAACAGTAAAGAATTATATAGAAGACTTAATGATATACTCTCAAATATATCAGAAGAGGATTATCCAGAAATCTATAATATCATAGAAAATGAAATTGACTTTTCAGATGAAGAAGTCTATGAAGAGGCTTATAATATCGCAGAAGAATTACATGAAGCAGATGGTACAAAGATGCTTCCTGAATGTGTCACTGATTTCATTATAGAAGTCTATAGCGATGAACTAAACTCAGGAAATATGGATGCTGCATGTGATATTGGATCACTCTATTATACAGGTCGTGCTGGTGAGCAGAATTATAAAAAAGCTGTTGAGTATTATACAATTGCAGCAGATGGAGGATGTCGTCAGGCACAGGAAAATTTAGGATATTGTTTTTACTATGGTAGAGATATGCCCGTAGATTATAAGAAAGCATTTCATTATTTCGCATTAGGGGCATTTGATGGACATCTATGTTCACTTTATAAGATTGGTGATATGTATCGTAATGGTTATTATGTAGAGAAAAATGAGGTAGAAGCATTCCGTATCTATATGCATTGTGCCCAAGGACTTAATGAAGATAATATTCATCTAGTAGGTGCTGATATTATGATGCGTCTAGGTGATTGTTTCTTTAACGGTATTGGTACAGAAGTAGATAACAAGCAGGCCTTAAAATATTACCAGTTAGCTGAACAGATGTATTATGAAAGACTTGAATCAGGAGATTTTCTCATTAAAAACTGTTATAAGCATGTTTTAAGAAATCAAGAAGAGGCAAGACAAAGATTAAATGATGTATTGCCTGGGTATGAGTGGACAAAATAAGAGGTAACATATGATTAAAACAATTCTAGGTGATATCACAAAAGTAACAGATGTAGAGGCTATTGTGAATGCAGCGAATAATCTTCTTTTAGGTGGTGGAGGCGTAGATGGCGCAATCCACAAGGCTGCTGGAGGTGAACTACTTAAAGAATGTAGAACACTTCATGGATGTGAGACAGGAGAAGCTAAAATCACAAAAGCATATAACCTTCCTTGTGATTATGTGATTCATACTGTTGGACCAATATGGTATGGTGGAAATCATAATGAAGAAGAATTACTGGCTAATTGCTATTATAATTCTATGAAGCTTGCAATGGAGCATGGTATTAGAAAGATTGCCTTCTCTTCTATTTCTACTGGTATCTATCATTTCCCAGTTGAAAAAGCGGCGCATATTGCACTCGAGACAGTATCTCAATTCTTAAAAGAACATACTAATGATTTTGATTTGGTAGAATGGGTTCTCTTTGATTCACATACTCAATCTGTATATGAAACAGAATTGAAGAAATTTATGTAGTTTTCATCAACTTTTATTTGACTTTCACTACTTTATTCAGTATAATCAGATTCGCAATAAAATGAATAGCGGTACATAACAGTCGTGCAGCTACGTTCTTGACTTAGGGATGCAAAGTATCTTACCGCAAGAGAAATGCTTAATAAGAACATACGCAGGGTGAGTTATGAATTGTTATTGTTTTATGCAAATAAAACAATAAGGAGGTAACGTCAATGGCACGTTATACAGGCCCAATCTGGAAAAAGTCTAGAAGACTTGGTTTCTCAGTATTGGAAAACGGAAAAGAATTAAACAAGAGACCTTATGCTCCAGGTCAGCATGGTCAGAAGAGACACAAGAGCACTGAATATGGTCTTCAGTTAGCAGAAAAGCAGAAAGTAAGACATATGTACGGTATTAACGAAAAGCAGTTCCACAACACTTTCAACCGCGCTTCTAAGATGGAAGGTGTAACTGGTTCAAACTTCTTATTCTTACTTGAATCAAGATTAGACAACGTAGTTTATAGAATGGGATTTGCAACTACTCGTAGAGCAGCTAGACAGTTAGTAAACCATGGTCATATTTTATTAAACGGTATCAAGACTGATATCCCTTCATGTAAAGTAAATCCTGGTGACGTTATTACTGTTAAGGAAAGATCTCAGCAGTTAGATGTTATCAAGACAGCTTTAGAAGCTCAGACTCATGTTCCTGGCTTCGTTGAAGTAGATGCTGAAAAGAGAACTGGTAAGTTCACTAGACTTCCTGAAAGATCTGAATTAAATCAGGAAATCAACGAACAGCTAATCGTCGAATACTATAACAGACTTGGTTAATTCTATTAGCAGCCTTAGGGCTGCTTTTTTATTGGAGTAGATATGAATGCAACATTTAATTTAGTCATGGATATTATTGGCACGATTGCTTTCGCAATTTCTGGTGTTATGGTTGCAAGTAAGAAAAAGATGGATTTGTTTGGTATAAATATTCTTGCACTATGTACAGCAGTTGGTGGAGGGATGGTCAGAGACGTACTGATTGGTGTCACTCCCCCTGTTATGTTTAGAAATCCAATCTTTGTAATCATTGCATTAGTGACTGCCAACTTGACAATTTTAATATTATATTTTCATAAGAAAACAACTAGAAAGAGTATTGAATCTCTAACAACTCAATTATTATTTATCTTTGATACTTTAGGTCTTGCTGCATTCACAATGGATGGAGTGAATGCAGGTATGGCAGTTCATACAGGAATATTTCTTCCTGCCTTCCTTGGTGTGATGACAGGTGTAGGTGGAGGTATTATCCGTGATGTTCTCGCAAATGAATTACCGCAGGTATGTGTGAAACAGATCTATGCATCTGCTTCCATCGTTGGTTCCATCATTACATGTTTATTCATAAAGTATGGAGAAACAAATACTGCAGTTATATTAGGCTTTATTATAGTTGTACTTATTAGAGTACTTGCAGCCCATTATCGATGGGATTTACCAACAATTGAATACTATGAAGACAAACAAAAATAGGTTCTCGCGTGAGAACCTATTTTTTTGCATCATCATCAATACCTGACTGAATATTTGTACAGTCCATTAAAGAGTTAATAAGCTGTGCACGATTACGTTTAGTCATTGGGACCTTTTCACCTGTTGTAAGTTCTACATAATCATGACCAAATAAACGAATATATTCTCTATTAATCGTATAGCTTCTATGAATCTTAAAAAATTGTGTACCGAGTAACTCTTCCATCTTATTAAAAGAGACAGTACATGTAATTTCACCTTTACTTGTATATATAACTGTGTTGTGCTGGAATGCCATTACATAATGTATATCCTTTAAAGGAATTAAACATGTGTGTTTACTTTTATCATTTACTAAGATTGTTTTATCTGGTTCTATCAGTTTTTTAACCATATCCTTATAATACTGATATGTAGTAGAACCCATCTTATGAGGGAATACTTCTCCTTCTTCTAGTTTTCCTATGTAATCTGGTATATTCACATATACAATACGTCCTTCTCTTTCCTTATCAATAGACCAGACGAATGTACATCTTTGTTTTTCATGAACCATTTCTAATGATTTCATATCAGTCATAAGAAAAAAGCGTCCAACAATAATACATATGTTCTGCTGATTAAAAACACATTGTAAATCAATATGTGTCAATTCACTTTCTGAGCATCCATTCATGACTGAATATAAATAATTCACTAATTCATTTTTGCTAGAATAATATTGACTTGGATCAGCACCACAATAAAAAACATCATCATCTAGATAATGGCTTAATAAACTCATATCCTTATGCCAAAATGTTTGTAAAATTTCTGTACTTGTACCAATTAAATCATTTACCACTTTTTTTCTCATATATATCACCACTATTAATTTACCAAAAATAATATTATAAGTCTCATACTTATGTATAAAAAGTTTTTTTATTGCACGAAAAGTATTCTTTAGGCTTTAATTTATTTAAATAAGTAAACTATGCCAAATTATTTTCGGTTTTTAGTAAGTATTCTTATGACTTCACTTGTATTTTCTAATGTTTTATAATATTTGTTACTTATATAATACTCTATATCTTCAATTTAGTAAAGTAAAGCGTCTCTTGTCTCTCCATTTTTAATGGTTCCAATGTGTCCATCTGCTGTATATGCAATGACAGCCTGAATACAAGCCTGCTCTCTCACAAATGAAAGTGCCTCTTCACTTACATCTTTTTGAGCTTCATTTAAATACTCTACATTCGTTTCTCCACCGTCAAGACAAACAACCATACCATCTTCAATCTATTTTAGCCCTTCTTCTCTTCATTCATCTCCTATTCATTTAATTATCTTACACGAATAGACTATCGCTTAAGTTAATTTCATAAGCAAAAAAAAGAGGTGAAGAAAATATTATTCTCCACCTCTGTCGTATTCTATAAATCTATTTCCTTGATACATTAATATACCTTCTTCTCCTTCTTTTAGAGATATATAAGCATAATAATCTACAGGAAATCTCTTCATCTGTCCATCTTCTAACCCAAAACAAATATAGTACTTATGACCATTCATTTCTTTTGTAAGTACATTAGCTCTTATAGAATGAACAACTGAACGATTATTCTTTAACCACCATAAAATACTTTCACCAAACATATATTCCCCACCAAAAGACTAACAACTCACTGTTATTCATCTTCATCCACTGTATTAAATAAACTTTCTAAAAACACAAATAAACAATCCATTTCTATCACCTCAATGTTTACTAGTATAGTATTTAGATATGTAATTGTTATGGACTCTATGTGTTTTTTATATGTATTTTTTATCAAGAAAAGGACTTCAGATGAATGATAATCAAAGAGTTTTTTCTGCACCTTGTTTCTTAACTTAATATTCTTTTTCAAAAATCAGATCCATTACCTGTACATGTCCAGTTCCACGCTGTTTTACAGGAACATATCCAACATATCGCCAGCCTTGTGAAGCTCTTTTCTCAATAATAGACCGATAATCATCAATACAATATACAGTACCTGCACCTAGTCCATAACCACTTAGATGACAGCTTACAGTTTCATATGCATACTTGTACATAATTTGTTCTCCTTTCATGAACCTGATATTGTCGCAATAATTAGTTTTCTGTAACATTCTGTAAATCTTGGTAAAACCTTTCATAATCAAACTTGCCTTTTGTTTTGACTTTTTTTACTGCTCTTATAACAGTATTTCTAATAATAATAAGTTTTTCCTCATCTGTCGCATTATAATATTGGTCAAAGTCTATTCTAATATCAACGCTGGCACAACTTCCATTTCCAATAAATCTAACCTTTTCTTTCCACATTCCCTTTTGATATAAATCCTTTGGAGCACATTGAGGACATATACCAATTACTTTCAAAATCTCGCTATATTCCTTATCTTTGAAGTATTCATGACATTTTTTACAATAGTAGTATACACCTTCATTCACGCCATATTGCTAAGTAAAAATAAGCAGGCGAATTGATGTTTAATTCCAATTTTTATCACCTCTCATTTTGATTTACTTTCTTGTTCCATCTTCATAAAACATCTTTTTTAAAGCAAGTTCTGTTGGAATAATAGATACAATTAGAATAATACATTGCAATAGGACAAAGATAAGAGAAATCATACTATATGTATTGTCATTAATACGTAATAGTAATACAGAAACAAGAACTGAAAAAGCAAGCATAAATAACCCCATTTTATACCAAAGTCTTCCACAGTGCTCATTGGCAAATCTCCATGTATCCATATTTTTCATTGAACGCGTTGTTCTGTATCCTACCAAACCATTTATATTTTTAGGATAATGTTTCCACATGATTCTTCCTGTTACAATCACAACAACAGGAATCAACAAATTACATAAAAACAATACATACATAAGATATACCTCCTTTTGCATTTGTCTTATATCATCAATAGAAGCAGTTGTCGCAAAACTTACGACAACTGAACGATTCAATTCTTCTTTCAATGCATCCCTAATATGCTTACCTAGCGTCTTGACATGTCTCTCAAATAATTCAACCACACGATATCATTATTAACAGGCGCATTAAGTTTAATTTCTTTATCTGCTGTTTCAAACAAAATCTATTCGTTTTTCATAATAGATTTACCTTCTTGTTAATTAAGTTCTTTCTCCTTTACATCTTCTTATCTTTTATATAGATACAGAAAAAGAACTTTCCTATATAAGTATTATACCATTTCTTATCTACAATTACTTTTACAACTATATTATAATATTTATCTCATTATAAAAACAGGAGCACCCCCCGCCAGATATGGGCAGAGGACACTCTTTCTAGGCTTATTAGAAACACAATCCAAACAATAATCAACTATCATTTATAGAATCTTAATACCTGATATTGATAATAGTCATCCTTATCTAGATAACCAACAGAAATGCCTTTTCCATTATATGCTGTTTTACCACTACTCGATTTATCTTTTGCTTCTTTGAGTAATGTATCAATCTCAGTATCCGTTGCTTTATTATAATTTGCTTTAATAAGTTTTTTTTGTATATGTAAGTGCCTCATCATTATATTTACTTGTCTTATTAACGAAAATAAGCATATAGTCTACAATATCAGTTGCCTGATCTCCCGTATACTTTTCAGGTACAACGACTAAAGAAACACCTTCAAGAAGTCCATACCAGTACTGATTATTTTCTTTTGTCAAATAATCAGTTGAAGCAACGTTAAGTGAACTATGATCTACTACTTCAGTATTGAATTTTGCAACTAATACATCTACTGTTTCTTTTTCTATAAAGCCATACTTTTCATAGCTTTCCTGCAGATTTTTCTTTGCGTCTTCTACCTTAGACTTACCACATCCTGATAATCCGAAAGCCATCAAACAACATAATAGAATAGTGAGAACTCTCTTCATATGTATTCCTCCTCTCTATAAATATAAGAAAACATATGACTTCTATCCATGCTTATCATATTTATATTTACTATTACTCATTTTAGATGAGCTAAAAATCATCATATTGTCTTTAATAGTCTTGGATAAACATATCTCATCACTTCAAATTATCAACAAAAATCACTCAACGATTTTATTGATTATAATCCTATCTTGAGAAAGACCATATATTTCTAATCTGTTTAGAAAGAGTATCATAACTCCATAAACAATTGCTTCTTTTTATAGAGTTAGGATCATTCACAATAAACATCCCCTGCTTCATTCCTCTAATAACGATAAGATGTCCTGTAGTAGTAAAGTCTCCTGGTTTCATACTGCATATAAGAGGTCTACCATTCATGATTTCATTCTTCATAGAAGAATAAGAGAGGGGTATGTTTCTTCCATGAATACCATAATGTTTCATACCTTCAGTAAAGAAAGCCCAGGATGTTCCATCTTGATAATAGCCATGATTATATGCATATGATGCCACATCAAAAGGGGTAATGTTATTTCTTCCTGTTAATCCTGCAATAATCATTGCAGCACTTGTAGGACCACAGCCATTCATACCAATCACATTATGTCCGTACTTTCCATAACCCCATCTTTGATCATATTGAAGTAAGAGAGGATAACGTCCTTTTGTGACTGGACCTATTATATTTGTATAAACATGTCCTTTCTTACTTGGATAGTTGTAAACAAAATCAATGAGTTCTTCATTACGATAAAGTGCTTGAATCATTTTATCAGGATATTGATTCTTATTATTTAATATAGTACGTAGTTTAGGATTAAAACGCGCTTTTATTTCTAAACCAATATCTTCTCTCAGTCCACTTACACCTCCACTTATATTATAAGCTATATGACCTATAAGAATTGAGAATACACAAAGTAATACAATAATTATTTTTTTCATATGTTTTCATCTCCTTAAAAAAGCATCTTCATTACTTGTATTTTACCAATACAAATGAAGATGCTTCTTTAATACATTCTTATAGAATTCTTATGAACTTCTTAATTTTTTGGAAGAATAATGGTGAAGACTGTTTCTTCTTTATCACTTGATGCAAAGATAGAACCATGATGGAGTTCCACTATTTCCTTGGCAATAGCTAGACCCAAACCACTCCCACCTGTTCTTGAAGTACGTGCTGAATCTAAACGATAGAAGTTTTCAAATATACGATTTAGTTTTTCTTTAGGTATCTCTTTTCCTTTATTGATGACTTTAATAATGACATCATCATGCATACTATGAACATCAATATTAATATCAGTATGATCCTTACTATAGCTAATCGCATTCTTAATCACATTACTAAAGACTCTGCTGAGTTTATCGGCATCACCATATAATATGATATCTTCATCTTGATTAAGATGGATATTCTTTTCCTGTTCTACTAATACAGAATAGAAATCATCAATGATTTGTTCGAGCATCAGACGAATATCTAAATCTTCTTTTTCTAAAATAATCTTTTCTGAATTATAACGAGCCACTTCAAACAATTCATTAATGAGATCTTCTAAGCGATAAGATTTATCTAATGCAACATTAATATACTTCTCTCTTTGACTATCAGGCATATCTTTAATTTCATCTAATAAAGATAAGTAACCAATCATGGAAGTAAGTGGTGTTTTAATATCATGAGCTAAATAAACAATGAGTTCATCCTTCTTCTGTTCATTCTCTCTTGCAAGTCTCTCATTTTTTATTGATTCACTCTTTAATTCATTGAATCGTCTTTCTATATCATAAAGTTCTTCTGGTAATGTAATATAATCTATATTCTTATCTAACAATTCATGAGATGCATGAGTCAATGCATCCATATAATAGGATGTCTGTTTATAAAGATGATGAATCATAAACGCAAAAGAAATCACTATACAGATTAATAAAAACAACAGAAGCGAGAGTGGATTCTTCACAATATTATAAAAGAACGCTAGAAACGTATAAATATTAGAATCAAAATCATAGACCCATTGAAAATCAAAAAAAGCAGCTAGATAGACTGCCAATACAAAAACAACTAACAGCCCTACTGTATAAGCTATATATTGTAGTAGTGTACGTTTATAAATCTTCTTTAAGATCGTATTAGTTTCCATATCATCCATCCTTTATTTTTCAATCTTATAGCCTACTCCATAAACTTTCTTTATATATTTAGGATTTCTTCCACCATCATGCATCTTTTCACGTAAGTGTCTAATATGCACCATAATTGTATTATTATCTCTCTTATAATAATCTTCTCCCCAGACCTTTAAAAACAAGTCATCACTCTTTACAACATTTCCTTTATGAAGACATAATTCCCATAATATCGCAAATTCTGTTTTAGTCAGTTCTATCTTCTTTTCATTAAAATAGAATTCTCTTGTATCATTATTAATACGTATTCCTCTAAAATCTATTTCATTCTTTTCTTCTTTTTCATTATAATTCTTATAACGTCTTAGCTGTGCTTTGACTCGCGCAACAAGTTCTAATGGCTGGAATGGTTTTGTGACATAATCATCTGCACCAATACTTAAACCATTGATTTTATCAATATCCTCTACCTTTGCGGTCACAAAAATAATAGGAAACTTATACTTTCTTCTTAATGTATTGCATAAAGAAAAACCATCCATATCAGGCATCATTACATCTAAGATAGCCAAATCTATCTTTAAATCATCAATATCTCTTAATACATCCTGACTAGAATAGTACTTATATACAGTAAAATTTTCATTTTCTAAATAGATTTGTATTAAATCTGTAATCTCTTTTTCATCATCTACAACTAATATATTCATAAATATCCCCTCTTATGTATCATTATATCATTTACATTCCTATCAATTATTAATACTTTCTTAATTATTGAAAATTCCCTCTAGAGTTAGTTATAAATAATATGATATGATAGTCGCATTGTGTGGAGGGAAATAAAGATGAAGAACATGACTAAAGGGAAACCATTAAAGCTTATATTCTTATTCGCATTACCACTTATGTTAGGTAATATCCTACAACAATTATATACAATGGTAGACACAATGATTGTAGGACAGTTCTTAGGTGTTAATGCCTTGGCGAGTCTAGGTGCTGCAGACTGGATCAACTGGGCTATTTTAGGAATAGTAATGGGCTTTACACAGGGATTCTCTATTCGTATCTCACGTACTTTTGGCGCTGAAGATTATGGGAATATGAAAAGATCTATGCATATGATTTTCTTCTTATGTGCTTTCTTTTCTATCCTTACAACAGCTGTTGCAGAATTATCTATCGTTCCATTATTAACTCTATTAAATACACCATCTAACGTTATTCAAGGTTCTATTACGTATTTAAGAATCATGTCCGGTGGTTTGACTATCACAATGTTTTATAACTGTTTTTCTAGTATATTACGTTCTTTAGGTGATAGCCGTACACCATTACTCGCAATGATTGGAGGAGCAATCACAAATATCTGTTTAGATTTATTATTTGTAGTGGTATTTAAATGGGGTATTGCAGGTGCTGCAATTGCGACATTATTAGCACAGTTCTTAACTGCAATATTCTGTCTCTATATGTTAAAGAAGGAATTACCATTCAAGTTAGAACTCACAAAATTTAAGTTTGAAAAGAAGATTATCAAGAACTTATTACAGTTAGGTTCTCCTCTTGCCTTCCAGAACCTCATTATTTCTATTGGTGGTATTATGGTACAGTCAGTAGTCAATCGTTTTGGATTCTTATTTATTGCAGGATTTACTGCCACAAATAAGCTCTACGGTTTATTAGAAGTAGCCGCTATTTCATTTGGTTATGCCATTACAACATTCAATAGCCAGAACCTAGGTGCTAAGCAGTATGAACGTATTAAAAAAGGTGTGGCACAGGCAGCCTTCTTATCATTCTGTACTTCAGTGATTATTGGTGCCTCAATGGTTTTATTTGGTAAGCATATCTTATTACTCTTTATTTCAGGTACACCTGATCAGATTAATAAGGTACTTACTATTTCTTATAAGTATCTCTTCATTATGGCAGTATGTCTACCAATTCTCTATATGCTGCATTCATATAGAAGTGCACTGCAGGGAATGGAAAATACATTTATACCAATGGTGTCAGGCATTGTGGAACTCGTTATTCGTGTAGGTGTTGCCCTCATCTTCCCTATATTCTTAGGACAAAATGGTATTTATCTTGCAGAAGTACTCGCATGGACAGGTGCAGCAGTACTGCTTTATATATCATATAAAATAAAAATACATGCATTATTAAAAGATGCTGTAATGGGTAATTAACTCATTATGGTTTCAGATAGTGTAAAAGGCGGACAGAAAAATCCGCCTTTTATGATACATTAATTCTACCATAGAAGCATACCTTTAAAGTTTATCTTTAATATTTTCAAGCTGATGAAATACACCTAAAATATTTACTTCATCATCTTTAATATCATAAACAACACTGTAATTCATTTGAGGAACAATTGCATTTCTGTAATGCTTTTCAGCTAAATATTGATCAATACATGGTGGGTATTGATATGGATTTTCAATAAGATTATCATAAATCATATCAATGCCATCTAACAGATGTCTAGCAGCTTGTTTATTTTTTAAACAATAAATCAAGTAATAAACAAGACGATCCAACAGTTCATCTGCATTTTTAGTAATATTTAGCCTATAACTCATATTTTGCCCTCATGTTTTCAAGTGATTTCTTGGCATCTTTTACTTGATCATTCTTCACTTGTTCTTCAGAAATTTCAATATTTCTGTATATATCTATTTTTTTCATTGCTTCTTCATATGCCTCCATACTCATAATCACCATATCTCCATAACCATTTTTGGTAATAAATATAGGATCGTTTGTATTATGACACATCTCAGAAATTTCCGAAGTTTTCTTTAAATCTTTAATTGGAATGATTTGTGGCATCTTTAACACCTCCTTATTATGAGATAATTATACCATAATTATAACCTATTGCCAAAAATGAATTTCCTCTTTCTAATTTATTAAGTGTCCTTCACCTATAAAGAGAACTAAACGCTTTTTAATTCATCCCCTAATCATTAAGTAGCTAAAAAGTATCTCTACTATTTAATACTCAATCATTAGAAAAAATACTTATAGATTCTAACATTTCCTACAAAAAGAAAGACACCTCAAAAATGAGATGTCATTGTTTCGTTTAAAGTTTTAATCCTACTTCTAATCCTTCTTTTGTAGCTGGAATAGCACTACCTGCCTTCACAGCCCCACCAATCACATATACTTCTTTACAGTTATTACGAGCCATTTCTTCTAATGGGTTATATGATTTATATCCAAATGCAGAAACAACCATTTCTGCTGGTAATGATACTAATTGACCTTCTTGATTTTCACCGATTACTGCATCTTTTGTGATTTCTTTTACTTTAAAATTAGTTTTTACATTAACACCTGATTCTCTCATCATCTTTAATAAATATTCTCTTGAAATAGGCATCATATCATTTAGAATATCACTTTGCATTTCTACAATAGTTACCTGATGATTTTTTTCCTGTAAATAGTGTGCTGTTTCTGAACCAACTTCTCCACCACCACATACTACAATAGGTCCATTAGGATAATCATACTTACCTAATAACATATCTTCTGCAAAATGTACATGTTCCTGATCAATACCTTTAATAGGAGGCATAAATGGTTTTGCACCAGTCGCTAAAACAATCGCATCAGGACGTACTTTCTGAATTAATTCTTCAGTGACTTCTGTTCCTAAATGAACAGGTACATTTAGTGCTTCTAAATTAGCTCTGATTGATGATGTAAATGTAGATAATTCACCTTTTCCAATTGGATAAGCAGCGCTTTCAAATTGACCACCTAATGATTTTTTAGATTCATAGAGTGAAACATTGTGTCCTCTAATAGCTGCAGTTCTTGCTGCCATTAATCCAGCTGGTCCACCACCTACAACCATAACATTTTTAGGTTCTTTTACAGGTGTTAAATCACATTCATATTCTCTACCTACTCTAGGATTAACTAAACATGTCACACCTTTTCCATCAAATAGAGCCCACTCACATCCCTGTAAACATCCAATACAGTAATTAATCTGATCCATTTTTCCTTCTTTTGCTTTTTTAGGAAGCATAGGATCAGCCAAAGAGCCTCTTGCCATACCGACAAAATCACATTTATCCATATCTAATAAAATATCAGCCATACCAGGTTCATTAATTCTATTTGCTAGAATAACTGGAATATCTACAATCTTTTTAATATTATATGATCTTTCCATATTTAATGCATGATCCGTGAACATCGGCGCAATAATCTGCTTTTCAGCAGGTGCTGCATAAACACCATTAGATACATGAATTGCATCAAATCCAATTCTTTCCAAATGTTTCACTAATTGATAAGTCTCTGCTTCTGTACGTCCACCCTGTACAAACTCACGAGATGAAACACGTACTTGAATTGGAAAATCTCCTACTTTTTCTCTCATTGCAACAAGAATCTCATCCACAATTCTTACACGGTTATCAAAACATCCTCCATATTCATCTGTGCGCTTATTGACATATGGGCTTAGGAATTCAGCCAAAAGATATCCATGAGCACAATGGAGTTCAATACCATCAAACCCTGATCCTTTACATCTTCTTGCTGCTTCCGCAAATTCATTCACTAAAGTATGAATCTCTTCAACAGTCATTTCTCTTGCAAGATCCATACAAATTGGGTCTTTAGTAGCTGAAGGTGCAATAGGCTGTACACCACCATTCACAAAATGAGAACTCTGTCTTCCAGGGTGGTACATCTGACAAAAAATAGTTGAGCCATATGAATGAACCATTTTTGTAAGTTCTTTATTTAATTCAATATGCTCATCCTTATAAAATCCTGGGATATATTGGTATCCCTTTCCATGCGGAGTAACACTGTAGTCTTCAGTGATAATCATACCCCATCCACCTTTGGCCTTCTCCTCGATGTATTTCATATAACGTTCTGTTAGAAATCCATCTTCAGTACAATAATTTGTAACCATTGCTGGTACGACTAGTCGGTTAGGAACCTCACAATTTCCTACCTTATAAGGTGTAAATAATTTTGAATACATAATTTCAGTCTCCTTTATCTTCTATCTTTATTCTAATGGGTGTAATTATTTCAAGGTCAAGATTTATTTTTCACAAGTATTCAAGAGATGTATTGTGATATTATTCTCGAAAAGCATAAAAAAACCTTGAAAGCCCTTCAAGGTTTTATAGGAATTTGAATTTCCATTATTCTTTGATATTTATTATTTTGATAACCTCTGCAGATAATAATACCACGTATTTTATCAACAATAGTCATTTGGTGTTCCTCGATATATTTTAATATTGGTTCTAATAGTTTTCTATTAAAGCAGCCTACCTCTGACATATCAATCATTGTACAAATACATAATTGGCTTTTTTGCTTGATTGCATCAGACATTTCTATATTAAGTGTTTCTTTGTAATTAGTATTAATTGCATAAACCCAGTTTTCATCCTCTTCATTAAAAATAACCATGCTTTCAAAAAAAGTAAAATTCTGTCCAGCAAACATTATATTTCTATTTTCTTTTGTTAATTCTATCTCACCATAACAATCATCTTTTCCTTTGCATAAAAATACATACTCATGTTCATCTACATTTTTAAACCAATAATGATTAATGTTTAATTGACTCGTTTTAGCTCTATCAGCCATTTCTTTTATACGATCCTTCAAAACCAGTTTAAATGTAATTTCTTTTTCTAGTTTCTTATGATAGTTTGATAAACAATCTGAATAACTTTGCATGTAATTATTATTCAATAGCTGATTTATTTCAGTAGTAGTAAGCCCTAATGCCTGATATCTAATCATTTCCATCAAAAAGAATATATCCATTGTAGAATAAGAACGATAATTATTATTTTCTTTACGAGCAGGCTTCAATGCTCCCTGTTTTTCATAATATCGTATCATTTCTTTTGATACATTCAGTATTTTTGAAACATCCCCTATACTATAAAACATTAATGATACCTCCATCTTCCTAATTATAGTGTATCACTTATTTCACATTATTGGTTCTTTGTAATAAAAAAAGACATCTCCTCAGAGATGCCTTAATGAATTATTTCACTACAATATTTACAATCTTGTTAGGAACATAAATGATTTTCTTAATTTCTTTACCATCAGTATGTGCCTTAACATTTTCAAGTTCTAATGCCTGCTGTTTAACAGATTCAGCTTCCTGATCCTTATTAATAGATAAACGTCCACGTACTTTACCATTTACCTGTACTGCAATTTCAATTGTAGATACAACAAGCTTGTCTTCTTCATATGTTGGCCATGCTTCATAAGCAATTGTTCCTTCATGACCAAGTTTTTCCCACATTTCTTCACAGATATGAGGCGCAATACATGAAAGCATCTTAACGATACCTTCTGCATATGGCTTATAAACTGCTTTAGCCTTATATGCTTCATTGATGAAGATCATCATCTGTGAGATAGCTGTATTAAAGCCAAGGTTTTCATAGTCTTCAGTCACTTTCTTAACTGTTGAGTGATATACGAAGTCTAATGAACCATCATTTGTATCAGTTAACTTATCAGATTCTACAAATAATCTATAAACACGTTCTAGCCATTTCTTTGAACCTTCTACACCTGTTTCACTCCAAGGTTTAGATGCTTCAAGAGGACCCATAAACATTTCATATAAACGTAATGTATCTGCACCATATGCTTCTACAATATCATCTGGATTAATAACATTACCCTTTGACTTAGACATCTTCACACCATTTGGACCAAGAATCATACCCTGATGGTATAGCTTCTTGAATGGTTCTTTAACTGGTACGATACCCTTGTCATATAAATAGTTATTCCACATACGTGAATATAATAAGTGTCCTACTGCATGTTCAGGTCCACCAACATATAAGTCAACTGGCATCCAATGCTTTAATAATTCTGGATCTGCAATAGCATTATCGTTATGTGGATCAATATATCTTAAGAAGTACCAAGAAGATCCTGCAGAACCAGGCATTGTACTTGTTTCTCTCTTACCCTTCTTACCATCTACTTCTACATTAACCCAGTCAACAGCCTTATCTAATGGAGAAGAACCAGTCTTTGATGGACTATAATCTTCAAGTTCAGGTAGGATAAGTGGTAACTGATCATCACTCAAAGCAACAGATGTTCCATCATCAAAGTTAATGATTGGAATTGGTTCACCCCAATATCTCTGTCTTGCAAAGATCCATTCTCTTAAACGATAGTTAACATGCTTAGAACCGCAATGATGTTCTTCTAACCAGTCTAACATCTTATCGATTGCTTCCTGCTTATCTAAACCATTTAAGAAGTCAGAGTTGATATGTACACCATCCTGTGTCCATGCTTCCTTAGTAACATCTCCACCTTCTAATACTGGAATAATATCGATACCAAACTTCTTTGCGAAAGCATAGTCACGATCATCATGTGCAGGAACAGCCATAATAGCACCTGTTCCATAACCAGCTAATACATAGTCAGAAATCCAGATTGGAATCTTCTTACCATTTACTGGGTTGATTGCATAAGCACCAATGAAGACACCTGTCTTTTCTTTATTTAATTCAGTTCTTTCAAGTTCTGACTTAGTTGCACATACATCTAAGTAAGCTTTTACTTCATCCTTCTTATCAGGAGTCGTAATCTTTTCTACTAATTCATGTTCTGGTGCTAATACACAATAAGTAGCTCCAAATAATGTATCACAACGTGTTGTGAATACTGTGAATTTATCATCATAACCATCTACCTTAAAATCAACATGAGCACCGATTGATTTACCAATCCAGTTTCTCTGAATTTCTTTAGTAGATTCTGGCCAATCAACTTCTTCTAAGCCTGCAAGTAATCTTTCAGCATATTTAGGAATATCAATAACCCACTGTTTCATATTCTTACGAATAACAGGGAATCCACCACGTTCACTCTTACCATCGATGATTTCATCGTTCGCAAGTACTGTACCTAATTCTTCACACCAGTTAACAGGAATATCTACATATCTAGCTAAACCATCTTCATATAGCTGTTTGAAAATCCACTGAGTCCATTTATAGAAGCTAGGATCACAAGTAGATACCTGCTTATCCCAGTCAAATGAGAAACCTAACATCTTTAACTGTTTAGTGAAAGTCTGAATATTCTTTAATGTAAATCCTTCAGGGTGGTTACCTGTCTTGATTGCATACTGTTCAGCAGGTAAACCAAATGAGTCAAATCCCATTGGGTGTAATACGTTATATCCCTGCATTCTCTTCATTCTTGACATGATGTCAGTTGCTGTATATCCTTCTGGATGTCCAACATGAAGACCTTGTCCTGATGGATAAGGGAACATGTCTAAGGCATAGTATTTAGGCTTTGAGAAATCATAAACATCTGTTTCGAATGTCTTATTCTCTTCCCAGTATTTCTGCCATTTCTTTTCTGCTATCTTATGATCATAAGCCATAATTTTGTCTCCTCCACTTTTAAAATAAAAAAAGTCCTCATGTCTAAGGACGAGAACTCGCGGTACCACCTTAGTTCATGAAGACTGATTCATGCGCTTAATGCTTTAACGCAGCAATACGTGATCTGCTTATCACAGACCCATCTCCCTAGCGAGTTCAATGGATGACTTTACTTATTCACACCAGCCATAAGTTCTCTTAAAAAGCATGACCATCTACTACTCTAGTTCCTTGACTTTTATATACTTACACACCTTATCATAATTTCCCATTATTTGCAAGAAGTATCATCTCATTTTAAGGATGCGGGATGGATTGAGCTTGATAATATAAAGAATACTAAATAGCGTAGAGAAACAAACTAATAAGAAAGAACCAATCCACAATATCAACATAATAAGAGGTTGGAATGTAAGATGCATAGGAAAGTCTGTAATCTGTGGGATGATTTGATTCATTATCTTCATAATACCAAGTAATATGAGAGATGCTGTCACATAGCTATAAGAATGAAGAATCAAACATTGATAGAAAGACATCTTGAAAATATGTTTCTTCTTTTCACCATAGGCCTTCATGATGGCATGATCCTTCTTTAAATGCATCGCATGAAGAATCATGATTTCCATAATCATAAATATAGAAGAAAGTATTGTGAGAATAGAGAATACCACTAGAACCATCTGGATTCTATTCATATTCTGATTAAAAGTTTTTTGAGTTGATTCCCCCATTGCTTTAAACTCATATTCAGGATAATTCTTTTTTAAAGAATCTATAATGGATTTATCTTCCTTATATTTCAACATACCATATCTTGCAGTCGGTGTTTGATTAAAGATGGACTCTATCCAATGATAATTTGCATATTCATACATATAGAAAGCATCATAATTATAGGTTTGTGGAGAAATACCAACTATCTTTACTTCTTTTCCCTTTATCTTTAATTGATGCTTATAATAGATTGTCCAAGTTGTATTAAGTAATGTATTGACCTTATTCTTTTGTGCAAGCTTTCTTGCAGTAGAAAGAGGTACCGCGATTTCATCATTATTTTGTGGAGCTCTACCATATATATAATGAGTGGTATAGGACGAGTCATCTGATATAAATAATACGTCATTCTTTTGATAACGTTGACTATTATGAGAGATTCCCATGAGATCATAATCATCAAGATTTAAATAATGATAGGATGCTTCATTGAAATGAGTTAAAGATAAAGGATCATCATTACGTAATTTATAAGTAATAGACTTTTGTGGAATCAACGAAGAAAGATATTGATAAATAGTATTACGAAAAGAGAATGTAAAGGTAAATGTCATCATCAAACATAATAATGCGATAGATAGAGAAAATGACATCTGAAAAAATCTTTTACGACTACTTAAGAATGATTGGATAGTTAATTTAAGTATAGGAAAATGTCGTGGCTTATTATTGGTATGGTTCTCTCGAGGATAACTTTCTGTCTTTTTAATAAGTGTATCCTTTATAATACATCCATCCTTCATCTCTATAATACGATCACTATATTGTTTTACTGATGCTTCATCATGGGATACAAATAATATAAGAGAAGAATGTGAACGCTGCTTCAATATCTTTAATACTCTCTCTGCATTATCTGGATCAAGTGAAGCTGTTGGTTCATCACAAAGAATAATATCTGGATCATAATAAAGTGCACGCTCTATCGCTGTACGTTGTCTTTGTCCTAAGGAAAGATCATTAACTGAAGTATTCTTAAATTGTTTAGTCAATGTTTCATCCAGTATGTAGGATGATTTATGAAAGTAGTCATAGAGACGTATATTATTATTAATAGAAAGCCAAGGTATAAGATGAAAATCCTGAAAAATGATAGAAACTTTCTTATTCTTCTCATATATCACTTCTCCTGAGTAATCATGATCAAGTCCAGCAATAATATGAAGTAAAGTACTTTTTCCACATCCACTTGGCCCAACAAGTGATACAAATCCTGTATCAGGAAGAGTACAAGTAATGTTTTCTAAGACATGTTCATGTAGATAACGCTTGTTGATTGATTTAAGTTGAATCATATTATTCCTCCCTGAGTAATGAGACTATACTTTCTTTCTTAATACGAATAAACGGTGCAGATGCAGAAAGTATGAGTATAAGAAGATAGAGAAAATAGAAAATAATATAGAAATAATAAGGAGATGCAAGACAGGTAAAATGGAAATAACTCTTAAAGGATGTGAGCGGGAGAATAGTAAGAATAACAATAAACATCACTATGCTGATAAAGTAAATAAATGTGCCTATAATAAGTATTTCTATCTTTGATTCACGCTGTAATTGTTTATAAGATGCACCCATAGAAATTTTCAAAGCAAGAGAACGGCTTCTTTCTAAATATAAAGAAGAGAAGACTGTTTTTGTAAGTTCTATTGCCACAAATAAGCTGATCATCATATAAACTAACGCAATCATACGACCAATAGAAATAAGTGTTCCATAACTCATCTTCTTCATATATACATCATTATCTACTTCATAGTTCTTTTCATAACGTTTAATAAGTGTTTCGGGAGCCTTTGTGACTACATCTATTTTGTCATCTCTTAATAAATCTGGATATGTCTTATCTATATCATGATGGAAACAAACCAATTGATCCTGATAGAAATTATCTTCTATTACTCCCACTACTTTATATGTTTCATCTTCTAATAGATGACATGTGAACTGTGATTTGAGTTTATGAGATAAATTATGAGTAATAATGACTTCATTTGTATGATGAGGAAAACGACCTGAAAGCAGCTTGATATGATTTTTCTTAGCAGGTAGACGAATCAACAAGGCATTAACTCCTTTGATATACCCACTTTCTATATCAAAATGTTTTGTTCCTTTTTCTTTTAAAGACAATGGTTCTCCATCATGACTGGATATAGTTACAATATCTTTAAGTGGTGCTTCCGTGTAAGATTTTTCTATAGAGGTAGAAAGACCATTTAAACCACTTATAATCACTAGAGATGTTACAATGACTAATATCTGAAAAAGTGAGAGTAATGCGAGTCTCTTTCTTTCTCCCAATACTTCTTTAAAACTATAACGCATAGAGAAGTGTCTCTTATGTCGAGGAATAAGAACTTCTTTATTTATATGATTGTCTTTAATTGTATGTAATGTCTGGTTCTTCATCTCTATGAGTACATCGACATATTCATCTAATAGGGATGTATCATGAGAAACAACAATGACTAAACGATCTTCAGATACTTCCTTTAAGAGTGTCATAACCTCTTTTGCCTGTTTATAATGAAGGGCACCTGTAGGTTCATCACATAAAAGTACAGGTGCATCCTTTAACAAGGCACGGGCAATAGATACACGTTTCATCTGTCCAATAGAAAGTTCATCAGGATATCTTTTCATAAGCTTTTCTATTTTTAAGCGTCTAATAATCTTATCCATCTTTTTCTTATCAAAATCAATCTGTCCAAAATAACATCCAGCCATGATATTCTCTTCTACTGTATAAGAAGGAATAAGATCATTATTCTGTTTAATAAAGCCTATCATCTTACTAAATTTTTTATCTATTACTTCATGATTAAAAGTAATTGTGCCATTATATTGCAGTAATCCACATAAACAATATAGAAGTGTATACTTTCCACATCCTGAAGGTCCTTTGATTCCTACTAAACCAGTATCTGGAAATATATAATTCACATGATCCAATATACAAATATCATAACTCACAGTTAAGTCTTTAAGTTCTAGCATATTTTTCCCTCCATTTTATGTTATAATGAGCCAGGTGATATAAAATGAATCCTTTTACATATTCTTTAGATAACAAGCGTTATCATACATACAACTATTTTTTAAAAACGAGATATCATAAAAAAGTCGCAAAAGTCTCTTTAGATGCCCATTTTACTTGTCCTAATAGAGATGGGACAAAAGGCTTTGGAGGCTGTATATTCTGTTCTGAGAAAGGTTCTGGCGACTTTATTCTAGATAGTGATTCTCTTTTAGAACAGTTTAAAGCAGGTGCTGAAGTAATGAAAAGAAAGTGGCCTGAAGCTGTCTTTATTCCCTACTTCCAGGCATATACAAATACCTATGCTTCTTTAGATCAGTTAAAGAAGATCTATGAACCATTTATTGGTATGAAGGATGTTGTTGGTATTGCGATTGCGACACGTGCAGACTGCCTCACTGAAGAAATATGTGCTTATTTAGAAGAATTAGATAGAAAAACGGATGTCTATATAGAATTAGGCTTACAGACTATTCATGACAATACCGCAAAAGAAATCAATCGTTGTCATACTTATCAGGAATTCTTAGATGGACTCTCTATGTTAAGAAGACATCATTTAGAAGTCTGTGTGCATATTATTAATGGTTTACCTAACGAAACAATAGAGATGATGTTGGAGACTGCAAAAGCGGTAGGAAAACTAGATATTCAAGGTATTAAGATTCACAATCTCTATGTCACACAAAATAGTCGTCTATATAAGCTCTATTATCCTTTTAAGATGTTAGAAAGAGATGAATATATTTCTTTAGTTGCAAGACAATTAGAATATATTCCAAGTCATGTAGTCATAGAAAGACTGACTGGAGATGCACCATTAGAAGAATTAGTAGCTCCTTTATGGTCTATCAAAAAAACAACAATTCTAAATGATATCGACAAGTATATGAAAGCTCAGGATATTATGCAGGGAGATCTTGTGTCCCTCAAATAATATATACGAAAGAAAAGAAAGAATTTCTTAAGGACATAAAAAAAATCTGGCCAAAAGCCAGATTTCTTTTATTATTCTTCTGTTTCAAGAAGACCGTATCCACCATCTCTACGTTTATAGACAACACATACTGTATTAGTTTCGATGTCTTTATAAACGAAGAATGAATGACCAATGAGTTCCATCTGCATGATAGCTTCTTCCATGTCCATTGGTTTTGGATTAATTGTCTTTGTCTTAACGACAACGTCTTCTTCTTCAGGTTCTTCAAGAGCTTCTAAAGTGTTAATGTTGAAAGCGAGTTTATTATTCTTTGACTTTCTACTTAACTTTGTCTTGTACTTTCTGATCTGTCTTTCTAGCTTATCGATAACTAAATCGATTGCTTCATAAAGATCATCACTTGTTTCTTCTGCACGAAGAAGAACATACTCTGTAGGAATTGTAACTTCAATTTTCTGACCAAATGGGTAAGTTCTAATTAAAACCTTAGCCTCCACATCTTGTCCCATGATGAAGTACTTGTCGAGCAATGCTAACTTTTTAGTAATTTTATCCTCGATAGCATCTGTAATTGTAACGTTTTTACCTCTGACAATAACTTTCATAATTAATTCCTCCTTTACAATTCTTTCTATATCTATATTATACATAAAAAAAACTAAAAAAACACTCTTGACATAAAATATAAAAAAAGAAGACGTTAATGTCTTCTTAAGCTAAGTATTTCTTTAAGTCTTCTACTTTATTTAATTTTTCCCATGGGAATTCAACATCAGTACGGCCAAAGTGTCCATAAGCAGCTGTTGGGCCATAGATTGGATTTAATAAATCTAATGTATTGATGATACCCTGAGGAGTTAAATCAAATTCTTTCTTGATTGCATCTAAGATGACTTCATCAGCTACCTTACCAGTTCCATAAGTATCAACATGCACACTTGTAGGATCCTTTACACCAATTGCATAAGATAACTGGATTTCAATACGATCACATAATCCTGCTGCAACAATGTTCTTAGCGATATAACGAGTGATATAAGCTGCACTTCTATCTACCTTTGATGGGTCTTTACCAGAGAATGCACCTCCACCATGTCTAGCCATTCCTCCATAAGTATCAACGATGATCTTACGTCCAGTTAAACCAGTATCACCATGAGGGCCTCCAATAACGAATCTTCCTGTTGGATTAATGAATACCTTGTAGTCTTCATTCATATGATGCTTTCTTACAACTTCTTTCATGATCTTTTCTTTAATAAAAGTCTTGAATTCTTCTTCATTGAAATCTGGATCATGCTGGATTGACATAAGGATTGTATCAACCTTAGGATTATTTTCATCTGTATAATCAATAGTAACCTGTGATTTCATATCAGGTCTTGCATGCTTGAATGTACCATTATGTCTTAATTCACTTGCATAACGTACTAATTCATGAGCCATAGAGATTGGTAAAGGCATATATGTTTCAGTTTCATTTGTTGCATAACCAAACATGATACCCTGGTCACCTGCACCACCTACTTCTACATTTGTACCTAAGGCGATATCACTAGACTGTGTATCCATGACTACCTTGATTTCACAAGTATCTGCATCAATACCTAAATCTTCAGCAGTATAGCCGATTCTTCTCATTACATCACGTGCCACTGCTTCATAATCTACTTTTGCATTCGTTGTAATTTCTCCACCGATGACTAATAAATTAGTTGTAGCAAAACATTCACAAGCTACACGTGAATATTTGTCCTGTCTTAAGCATTCATCTAAGATTGCATCACTGATCTGATCACAAAGCTTATCTGGATGTCCTTCTGATACAGATTCTGATGTAAATAAGTTCTTTTCCATTTTCTTCTTTTCCTCCTGTAATAAAAAAGCTCTCCTCAAAGAGGAAAGCGTAGTAATCTGCTTCCTCTTATTGTTCAAGTAATACTTGCTTGGTCAAGGCACCTTCTATGTAAGGGTTGCCACCACTTTAAAACGATCCTCATCTGTGTGGTTCTTAATAAGAGTATAAAAATATTTAATTAAATTGCCTGTACTTCAATAACGCCTGGGACTTCTTCTATTAAAATCTGTTCAACACCATCTTTAATAGTAGAATCTAGCATCATGCATCCTGCACATGCACCAAGCATATGTACATAAACGATGCCGTCTTTGAAATCAACGAATTCTAAGTCTCCACCATCTCTTTGTAGATAGGGTCTCAACTTATGAATGACTTCCTTAATGGCTTCAATCTTTTCTTCCATGATTTCACCTCGCTTCTGCTTGACCATTATAACACACAAAATAAAAAAGAAAAGTGATATACCCTATAGAATCACTAAAAAACATACTTATTTATTAGACAATTTTGATAGATTGCACATTTTTAAGCATAATTCACTGCTTTTTATAGTAAATAGGCTTTCTTACAAGACATAGCAAAAGAACCCCTAAGGGTTCTTCAATGTTATTCATCGCCCATATTCTTAATATAATTCAATACAAAATGAATGACATAGAGTATGACAATCATCCATCCAACAGACACAAGAACATATTTGCATACTGCAATATCCCATTCCCCAGGTTCAAAATAATAGTTACTTACAATAGTTGGTAATTGTGTGAGTATATAGAGTAATGCAGCAACCAATATATATAATATTTTTTTCTTCATATAATCCCCCCCATCATCGTGTTAGTATATACTAACTATACCACACTCATCTTTTTTGTAAAGTATATCATATTAAATACAAATTACTTATCTTTTTCACATTAAAGAATTATTATTATCTATTCTTTTATCACTATTATAATTATGCTATAATGCAGTTGATTGGAGGCGTGCAATGGAACATCAAGTTCATGTAGGTGACATTGTTGATGTGACCATTACTGGTATTCAACCATATGGTGCATTTGCTTTATTGCCTGATGGAAGCAGCGGATTAATCCATATATCAGAAATATCTGATGGATTTGTTCGTGACGTAAATCAATTTGTCTTTTATGGAGAACAGGTTAAGGTAAAAGTCATTGATATAGATAACGTCCATCACCAGGCAAGGCTTTCTTTAAAAGCAGTCGCGAAAAAGAGACGTTTTCGCAAAAGAAAGTCAATCGTGGAAACACCTAAGGGTTTTAATCCACTAAGAGAAATGATGCCTCGATGGATCAGTCGAGGAATCGCAAAGGAGGAAGATGTATGATCAACGTTGATTTAAGTAAAGCTAAATTAACAGAAAGCATGGAATCATATAAGGACAGAGTCGCAGAAGTTCATGATATGATCCACAACAAAACAGGAGCAGGTAACGACTTTCTAGGATGGGTTGACTTACCTACTAACTACAACAAAACTGAAGTAGAAAACATTAAGAAAAAAGCTACAGAATTATCTGAAGAAATTGATGTTTTATTAGTTTGTGGTATCGGTGGTTCTTATTTAGGCGCAAGAGCTGCTATTGAAGCAATCAATGGTCTTTACCCAACAAACAAGGTTCAGATCATCTATATTGGTAATACATTCTCTGCTACTTATTTAGCACAGGTTAAGAACTATGTAAAAGATAAAGAATTCGGTATTAATGTAATTTCTAAGTCTGGTACAACTACTGAAACTTCAGTTGCTTTCAGAATCTTCAAAGAATTACTTGAAGAAACTAAGGGTAAAGAAGTAGCTCAGAGAAGAATTGTTGCTACTACAGATGCTCATAAGGGTGCATTAAAGACTTTAGCTGACCAGGAAGGTTATACAGAATTCGTAGTTCCTGATGATATCGGTGGACGTTATTCTGTATTAACTGCAGTAGGTTTATTCCCTATCGCAATGGCTGGTATCGATGTTGATGCAATGTTAAAGGGTGCTAAAGATGCCCAGGATAAATATAACAATCCAGATCTACTTACAAACGATGCTTATCAGTATGGTGTTGCAAGACAGATGTTATTAAAGGCTGGTTACCCAGCTGAAATGTTTGTAACTTATAACTTACAGTTACAGCAGACTGCTGAATGGTGGAAACAGTTATTTGGTGAATCTGAAGGTAAAGAAGGAAAAGGTATCTTACCTACAAGTGGTACTTTCTCAACTGACCTTCATTCATTAGGACAGTTCATCCAGGAAGGTTCTAAGGTTTTATTCGAAACTGTATTAAAGATCAAAGAACCTCAGATGAACTTAGAAATCCCTAGTGATGCAGAAAACTTAGATGGTTTAAACTATTTAGCTGGTAAGACAGTTGATTATGTTAACCAGAAAGCATGTGAAGGTACTATTGATGCCCATGTAAATGTTGGTAACGTACCTAACATCCAGATCACTCTTGATCATGTTGATGCATATAGCTTCGGTTATATGGTATACTTCTTCGAAAAGGCTTGTGCAATGAGCGTTTACCTATTAGGTGTTAACCCATTCAACCAGCCAGGTGTTGAAGTTTATAAGAAGAATATGTTCAAGCTTTTAGGTAAGCCTGGATATTAATAAGAAATCCCGCAATCGCGGGATTTTTTTATACAATGTGATGAGTTTGTAAGAAATTGTGATGTTTTTCACAAAGTATAGTAGATAATCTCTTTTTAATCAGTATAATGAAAATTAGATAATGTTTAAAAAGATAGTAGTGAAGCAGAAGAAATTTTTCTTCTGTTTTCATTTTACTAGAAAGGAGGAAAACATGAAGAACATTACTATTATGGGTGGCGGTGTCTTGGGATCACAGATTGCATTCCAGGCAGCATATTGTGGTTTTGATGTAACAATCTGGTTAAGAAGTGAAGGCAGTATTGGACGTACACAGCCTAAGCTTGATTCTATCAAGCAGTCTTATATTGATGCAATTAATCTTATGGATATTGATAAATCTATCAATACATGGTGTATGGGTATTGCAGGCTATGATGATTTTGATAAAGAGAACTGCCTAGAGAAGGTAGAACGTGCTTATTCTACAATCAAGCTAGAACTTGATATGAAAACAGCAGTTAAAGATGCTGATTTAGTCATTGAATCAATGACAGAAAATATGGAAGCTAAGAAGGATGTCTATACAAAGATGGCTCCCCTACTTCCTGATAAGACAATTCTAGTGACTAATTCTTCTACTATGCTTCCTAGTAAATTAGCTAAGTTTACTGGTAGACCTGATAAGTTCCTTGCCTTACACTTCGCAAATACGATTTGGAAGAATAATATGACAGAAGTTATGATGCAGAATAAAACAAATAAAGCATATTTTGATGAAATCATGAAGTTTGCGAAAGAGATTAGAATGATTCCATTACCTGTCAATAAAGAAAAGTCTGGTTACCTACTCAATTCTATGTTGATTCCATTATTATTTTCAGGTATGGATTTAATGGTCAATGGTATCTCTGATCCAGAAAGTATCGATAAAGCATGGACTTTAGGTACTGGTGCACCTAAAGGACCGTTCCAGATTCTTGATACAGTAGGATTAAAGACTGCTTATGAGATTGTGGGTATGTATGTAAAGATTCCTGGCTTCTTAGCCCCTTATAATTTCAAAGGTATGCATAAGATGTTGAAGTCTTATATTGATCAAGGAAAATTAGGATATAGTACTGGTGAAGGATTCTATAAGTACAAAAAATAGCGCATGGTGACATGCGTTTTTCTATGTGTAATTTATCGAATAAAGTGCTGCACCTAATGTGACCGAATGATAAACAGATGAAACACAAAAACCACCCTGAAAAATACTTTTTTCAGGGTGGTTCAGTATGTGACGTCTCAAATTGTTAAGAAACAAAGAATTAAATTAAATCGAATAGGACATGTAGTAAAAACTTTTACTAGATTTGTCTAGCTGCAATAAATCCTTCTCGAACTGCATCATAAATTTGACGCACTTTCTTACTATCTCCTACGTTATAAACTTCAATATCTGTATTTTCTTCTAGCTGATTAGCTAAATCATACTGAGGAATGAATCCTGCCGCAATAACAACATTATCAACAGCAACTTTATTTTCATTACCCCATCTATCAGTTAAAGTAATTTCCTTATCATCAACCGCAACTAAACGTTTGCCAGTCATGATTTTGATATCTGATTGGGCAATAGTAATACTATAAGCCTGACAAGAAGAACCAGGATTAGCTAAGAATCTATCTGCCATTTCTACAACAGTAACATTTTTTCCTTCTCCATTCAATTCTAGCGCAGTTTCAGCTCCTGTAATTCCTCCGCCAATTACTGCAACATTTTTACCTTCAACCTTTTTAGATCCATTCAAGTAATCATTTGCATAAACGACTGTACTTCTATCACTACCAGGAACATCTAGTGTTCTTGTTTTTCCGCCTACTGCAATAACAACAGCATCAAATCCACCATTAACAAGCATATCATAGTTTGCTTCTTCTTTAACTACAGTAATGTTAGGATCATTAGTAATATGATCTTCATAGTAATGAATTAAACGTCTAATATTTGCTTTGTTATCAGGTTTACTAGCTTCTACCATGGCGCCACCAAAACTTCTTTTTTCAAAAATAGTGACTTTATGTCCACGTAAAGAAGCAGTTAATGCAGCTTCACATCCTGCTGGACCAGCACCTACAACTGCAACATTTTTCTTAACTTCAGCCTCAACGACAGGTTTACATTCAAATCTATATAAAGTTGGATTTACTGTACAATGAATTGGTGTATGGCCTAGCATACCTTTATCAATACAACCAATCATACAGTTGATACATGGTTTAATATCTCTTGCTTTTCCTTCTTTAGCCTTTTTAGCCCATGCTGGATCTGCTAATTGAGAACGGCCTAAAGCAACAAAATCACCATTTCCTTCTGCTAACATCTTTTCAGCTTCTTCAGGAGAGAAAATATTATGTCCAATGAATACTGGAATATGAACAGCATCTTTAATCATTCTTACATGTTCAGCATTAAATGCATTTGGTAATAAGAATTGTCTAGATGCTGTTGCATGTGTTCCACCCATTATATTTAAATGAGATACTCCTTCTTTTTCTAATGCTTTAGCAACTTCGACTGTTTCTTCAATACGAATTCCATCTGGTTCCCAGTCATCAGTACTCAATTTAACACCAATAGGGAAATCTGCTCCACATTTTTGTTTCATATTTCTTACAATTTCCAACAATAATCTCATACGATTATGCAAGCTTCCACCATACATATCAGTACGCTTATTATCATGTGGTGATAAGAAATTTGTTGGAATACAACCAGCAGCACCATGAATTTCAATAACTTCAAATCCTGCTTTTTTTGCTCTTAAAGCAGCATCACCAAATTTTTCTACTAAATCATGAATTTCTTCAATAGTTAATGCTCTAGGTAATTTAAATCCCATTTCATACCATGGTTCATAAGTAATAGGTGAGTCTCCAATAACATCAGCACTACCTACAAATCCTGCATCTCTACCAGGATGAGCCAACTGTAAGCCAGGTGTAGCTCCATGTTCTTTTACAGTTTCTGCTAATAAAGTCAATCCAGCAATAAATTCATCTTTATCGGCTCTTAAACCACAAGATGTCATTGGCACAGGCACAGCATTATCCATAAAAATAAGCCCTGCACCACCATCAGCAGCTTGTGCATAAGCTTTAATTTGTCTATCAGTGACTGTTCCATCAGGATTTCCTAAATAAGTTCCCATAGAATTACGTACAATTCTATTTTTAATAACAACATTTCCAATTTTTCCTTTTTCAAATAGATGAGGATAATATTTGTTTTTCATACTTTAGCTCCTTACATTCTTTATAATTTCTATAAAAAATGATATAATTATGGTAAATTATTAACAAGCAACAAAGCAATCAAAAGTGTTGCATATGCAACTTTATAATGATAACGGTTGCATAGGAAAGAAAAAAAATGGGCGAAGACTTAAGAACTATAAAAACACAACAAAATATCCAATCACATTTTCTTAAATTATTAGAAACATATAATTTTAAAGATATTACCATTAAATCATTAATTAATGAATGTAAAATCAACCGTTCTACTTTTTATAGAAATTATGAAGATAAATATGATTTAATTTATAAAATAACAGAAGAACTTATTACAAAATTCAAAAAAAATATTAATGCTCAATTTATTATTCTTGATTTCAAAAAAGAGAATAACTTTAAGCCATATTTCATCCCATTATTAGATTACTTCAATAAACATAAAGATATTTTTATAATACTATATAATAATGAATTACCTATAAATATATTTGATGAGATGCTTTCAATTTACAGCCAATATTTATTAGATGAACTTATTTGCCATTATCATATAAAAGATTCTAAAATCAAAATTGCTAATTATTTTACAATACTTATTGCGTCTAATATCTTAACTGCCATAAAATGGTGGCATTTAGAAAGCCCACAAACATCAAAAGAAGAAATGTTACAAATTATTACTATTACTATCACTAAAGGTATTCTGCCTAGTTTACATTCTCAATTTATATAAATATTTTACACTTCAGTCCACTAAAATTAATTATCTTCCAAAATGTAAATCAGGATAGCTCACGGAATGTATTTTTATTTTGGGTCTTTATTATAACTGGAGGGGATATAAATCCTTTCCAGTTTTTTAAGTTCCTATGACGACAAGTTATTTTACAACCTAAGAAAGAGGATCCACATATGAATTTGAGTAATAGAAAGGAGATAGCTTTCGCTATCTCTTGCACTCCTTCAGCATTGACACGGATCCCGTTTTTTATGCATAAAAAAAATCAATCCAAAGATTGACTTAATAAGAAATTGGAGCGGGTGATGGGAATCGAACCCACGTAGTCAGCTTGGAAGGCTGAAGTTCTACCATTGAACTACACCCGCATAGGATGGTGACTCGCAGGGGATTTGAACCCCTGACCCTCTGATTAAAAGTCAGATGCTCTGCCATCTGAGCTAGCGAGTCAAAAAAGATGGCTGGGATAACTGGATTCGAACCAGTGAAATGACAGAGTCAAAGTCTGTTGCCTTACCCCTTGGCTATATCCCAATAAAGATGGTGGGGAGGGACGGATTCGAACCATCGAACTCGTAGAGAACTGAGTTACAGTCAGCCGCGTTTAGCCACTTCGCTACCTCCCCACTGGTGCCGACTAGAGGAATTGAACCCCCAACCTACTGATTACAAGTCAGTTGCTCTACCAATTGAGCTAAGTCGGCAAATATTGAGCTATAAAATAAAATGGTGGAGGTTAACGGGCTCGAACCGCTGACCCTCTGCTTGTAAGGCAGATGCTCTCCCAACTGAGCTAAACCTCCGCTGCGGATACTATATTATCATCATATTTACTCTAAGTCAACAGAAAACAGAAACTTTTTTACAGTTTTATATATAGCTATATTTGATTTAATGACGCTTTTTTTAATTTTTATTGATTTCTTCAAGTTTTTTTGTATTTTATTTGCTTTTTGTTATAAGAACGATTACAATTTAACTGTATCTAGTAATAGGTACATTTTAAAGGCTCTTGTTTAAGGCCGCTCTCAATGACACATACATTTGCTTTCCTTATTCAAGAGCTTTTATTGTGTCATGAGAGCATTTTTTAATTTGACAAATACTCTAATAGAGACTATATTCATTAAAGCAGAGAGGTGATAGTATGCAAAGATTCACATTTGATGATGAAGATGACTCTATTAAAGACACTAAGAGAGAGAATTCTATTCAACAGGAAGAAAAAGAACCTGAAGTTAAAAAAGTTGTTAAGACTAAAGTGAAACATAAGAGATCACATTCTTTACCTAAACGTACTAAAACTAAGGTAAAGTATAAAGAGAAATCACATCCTGTGATGACTTTTATTAAGACTTTTGTGTTATTAGTATTACTTGTGATTATATTAGTAGCACTTGCATTTGGTGTACGTTTTTATTTAGATAATCCAGAAACTGTAAAACAGTGGTTCTGGCAAGGTTATCGTTATTTATTTAGATAGTAAAAGAGGTCCTATTGGACCTCTATTTGTTTACCTGAATGATGAAGAAATAAGCCATTGTCTTACCTCTAGGTACATCATAATGTTCTATAAGTGTGAGATAGTCTGAATTTAGTCTTAAATTCTTCTCTACAAGAGATATTTCAGTTGTATAGATAAATACATACCCTTCCGGTAAAACGTGTCTATGGATACGTTTAAAGAAGTTATCGTAAAGATTCTTTAAAGCACGTGTATCTTTCATCTGTGCATAGGTAGGCATATCAGTAAAGATTTCATCAAACATTTCATTATTCACAAAACGATTGGCATCCTTATTTACAAAGTGAATAGCCTGATTAGCTGCAATTGCATTCTTCTTAGCTGCTTCTAAGCCTTCTCCATAAATATCTAATCCCATTGCAAACTTAACTGGTTTAGCCATACATCTTTCAATAAGTGTAACACCACTACCACAGAATGGATCTAATACACGAGAATGCATACCCATATATGGTTTAGCCACTTCCATAAGTGTTGCTGCTACATAAGGCTGCATCGAATTAGAAATAATTTCACGTCTATAATTAAAGCGTGGATTGTCTAATGAACTTAACTTTAAGTAAACATTCACTGTTCCTGGCTTTAATTCTCTAATAAGTATTTCAATATCATAATCAGATGTTACATTCTGTAAGTGTGAAGGCATTTCTTCAATGAGTTCTTGAACTACATCATTGATAACAGCTGATTTCTTTTCTCTCATTTGATCAACCAAACGATAATAGAAACATCCTTCTGCATCATATAAACGGTGTAGTACGTCTACCAAGTTACTTTGCGCAATACGTTTACCAATTAAATGCCCATCCTGAGCAAGTCCTGAGCAACCTGATAATGGGAAAATCATTTCTCTATAATTACGTAAGCCTAGAAGGTCATAAATAGCCTTTGTACGGACTAATACGCCTTGTCCTACTGGTTTATAACGTAAATGCTTCACCTGTTCAAAAAGTGTATATTGATAATAAGGAAGTGTTGTAAGAATAACATCGACTTCTTTATGCAATAAACGGATTGATTTCTTCTTATGATAAGAATAAGAACGAATCATCGGATTTAAGACCTTTAATTGTGCTTTGATATGCTTGCTGTCTACTACTTCTGAATTCATGAGTTCATTCTGGATTTCCTGTAATTCCTTAATATAAGGCTTACAATCATAATGACTCATACCTTTTAAATAAGCATCTTTTACAAAGTCCTTTTCTTCATTCTTATAAGCATCTAGAAGAACAGAAGCCATCATAGAATTTTTAGTATATCCAAGTAGTAATGCCGCATTTTTTCTTACCTTAGGATCTTCATGAGATAAACAATCACATAATTTTTCTACAATAGGTCCATCTAATGTATCAGCAGATGTCATTGACCCTTTTAATTTTATTAGATTTTGACGCAGATCAATGTCTGCGAGAATATTCTTTACAACATTTTTTTCCATATAAAACACCTCATAATCATATCCATTATATCAAATTTATCCCTTTGTTACTATAAAAAAAGTGCCTTAGAAGACACCTTTTTGTGTAATTATGTAACTAAGTGGAACATCAAGTGAGTGAGGATGAGTATTTTCTACTTCCTGGAAATCAAATGCTAAACCAATCGTCAGAGCATCTGTCTTTTTTAAACAACGATCATAAAAACCTCGGCCATAGCCAATACGATTATGATTTGCATCAAACATAAGTAATGGTACTACAATCACATCTAAATCTTTAACATCCATATGTTCATCAGTAGTAGGTTCCAATATATGAAAAGCACCCTCTTTTAAATCATCCATAGTATATATTCTTTGGAAATCTAATTCATCTCCTACACATTTTGGCACATAGATTTCCTTTTCTAGTATATATTTCTCAATCAAATGAAGTGTATCCACTTCATGACGATAAGACATATAAAATCCTATTCTTTTCACATTCTTAAATGCAGGCATTTCTTCTAGATAAGAGGCAATTCTTTTTGAATAAGAAAGAAACGTCTCTTCTTCTAAAGCGAGACGTTTCTTAATCATCTTTTTTCTATCCAATAGCATCTTCTGACATATCAAGCTTAATAAGCTGATTTAATTCAACAGCATATTCCATAGGTAATTCTCTGCTGAATGGTTCAATGAAGCCCATGACAATCATCTCTGTTGCCTGTGCTTTAGTGAGACCTCTGCTCATTAAGTAGAAGAGCTGATCTTCTGATACTTTAGATACAGTGGCTTCATGTTCAATAATAGAATCATTATTGGCCATGATATTTGTAGGTACTGTATCACTTGTAGAAATCTTATCTAGAATTAATGTATCACATTCTACCTTGCTCTTACAGTCATACGCATTCTTGTTATGACGGACAAGTCCTCTATAGTTTGTCTTACCACCATTTCTGGCAATAGATTTAGAAATGATCTGACTTGATGTATGAGGTGCTGCATGAATCATCTTAGCCCCAGAATCAATAATCTGACCTTTATCTCCTACCGCAATAGTAATAACTGTACCCTTGGCTCTTTCTCCTGCAAGAACACAGCAAGGATATTTCATAGTAACAAGTGAACCGATGTTACCATCTACCCATTCCATTGATCCACCTTCCATAACTTTAGCACGCTGTGTTACTAGGTTATAGATATTCTTAGACCAGTTCTGGATTGTTGTATAACGACAATGTGCATTCTTGCCGACAATAATTTCTACAACACCAGCATGAAGTGAATCTTTAGAATAAGAAGGTGCTGTACATCCTTCTACATAATGGATATCTGATCCTTCATCTACAATAATTAAAGTTCTTTCAAACTGTGCCATACGTTCAGAATTGATTCTAAAATATGACTGTAATGGCTTATCTAATTTAGTATGAGGTGGTACATAAATAAATGATCCACCTGACCAGACAGCCCCATTTAATGCAGAGAACTTGTTATCGTAATATGGAATAACAGTATCAAAATACTTCTTGAAGATTTCTGGATATTGTTTTAATCCAGAATCAATATCTAAGAAGATAACACCCTTCTCTTTGACTTCTTCAAGCATATTATGATAAACAACTTCAGATTCATATTGAGCACTTGCCCCAGCTAAGAACTTCTGTTCTGCTTCAGGAATACCTAAACGATCAAATGTATTCTTAATTGTTTCTGGTACTTCTTCCCATTTATCTGTTTTAGTATCTGATGGACGATTATAGTATGTATAATCATCAAAATCCATCTTAGATAAATCAACACCCCACTTAGGCATTGGCATCTTTAAGAACTGTCTTAATGACTTGATACGGTATTCAGTCATCCATTCTGGTTCTTCTTTAATGGCTGATATTTCTCTAACGATATCTTCATTTAACCCTTTAGGTGTCTTGAAGACAGATACATCCTCATCAGGATGATCTTCTATCACTTCAGCTTGTGGAATATTAAGATTCTCAATAGCCATCTCTATTCCTCGCTTCCTTCTAATAATTTTAAGAATCCAGTCCAGCCTAGAGTCGCACACTTAATACGATTAGCCTGCTTATGCGTATTCTTAAACGCAATCGCTTCTTCAAGAAGTTCTGGATCATATTCTTTTTCATAAATCATATGCATATAGTTATCCACAATATGCGCTGCTTCTTCTTTTGTTTTTCCTTTAACTAGTTCAGTCATAATAGAAGTAGAGGCAGTACAAATGGCACATGCTTCACCATCAAAACGTACATCTTCCACTACATCACCATTAAACTTAGCCTGAACATCAATATCATCAATACATGTACTTGAATCCATATTGACTTTCTGATATGAATCATCATCTACAAGTCCATGGTTTCTAGGGTTCTGATAATGGTCCATAATAATTTCTCTCATGATCATTGGATCATCCAAAGAATGCATCAAGGAAATCATCTCCTTTCTTACATGCTTCAATAAACTGATCAATTTCTTCTTCAGTGTTATAGAAATAGAAAGAAACACGACAAGTTGTTCTTACTTTTAAGAACTCGTCTAGAATCTTTGCACAATGTTCACCCGCTCTAACCGCAATACCATAAGTATTAAATAAGCTGGCTGCATCCTGCGCAAAGACATCTTTAATATTAAAAGCAATAGCCCCTTCTGAGTTTGGGTTATATACAGTGACATTATCCAACTGAGACATCTTCTCAATTGCATAATGACGTAATTCTAATTCTCTTTGACGGATATTTTCCATACCGATGCTCTGTAAGTATTTAACAGCTGCACCTAAGCCAATCACACCTTCAATATGAGGTGTACCTGCTTCAAATTTATAAGGTGGTTCCTTTAGTGTGACAAGTCCACAGCTGTTATAGCGTGAATTAGATCCTCCGCCAAAACGTGTAGGCTTTGTTTCTTCTAATAACTCATATTTACCATAAAGAACACCAACACCTGTAGGACCACACATCTTATGACCTGAGAAAGCTAAGAAGTCCACGTCATCACGAACAACATCTGTGACAATATGTGGTACACTCTGTGCCCCATCTGCCACTACAATAATACCTTTAGAATGCGCATATTCTGTGATTTCCTTAATAGGTACTTCATAACCTAATACATTCGTCACAATCGCAAGTGAAATAATCTTTGTATTCTCTGTTACAGCCTTCTTGACATTTTCTAATGTCATACGACCTTCTTCATCTAGTTCAATATATTTCACAACAGCCCCTGTTTCCTCTGCTACATCAAACCAAGGCAATGTATTAGAGGCATGTTCTGCCACATTCAAAAGAATTTCATCACCTGCTTTTAAATGTGTCTTCGCATAACCATTCGCAATTAAGTTAAGTGAATCTGTTGAACCACTTGTAAATACAACTTCTTCTTTTCTCTTTGCATGAATAAAATGCTGAACTGCTTCTCTCGCTTCTTCATAAGCAACATCCACCTGATGAGATAAATCATAATCTCCACGATGGGCATTTCCTGAATAGCTAGATAAATATTCACATACTGCATCAATCACACATTGAGGCTTTAATGTAGTTGCACCATTATCAAAATAAATCAGTGGCTTACCATGCATGAGTGTCTTCCCATCCAACATTGGAAAGTCTTTTCTTGTATCCTTACAATTCACCATAACTAAGCACCTACCTTTGATAACGCCAATTCAAAACGTTCCTTAATCATCTGATTATCTACAACTTCGACTACTGGCATTAAATAACCATAAGTAATCAGCTGCATAGCTTGACGTTTAGTCAAACCACGAGACTGTAAATAATAAAGATGTTCTTCATCCATCTTCCCTACACCAGCTGCATGAGAGGCCTGGACATCATATTCATCAATATATAAGAATGGATTTGCACTTGCATAACATTTTGGATCAAAGACAATGATCTTATTTGTCTGATGTGAGGCTGAACCATTCTGTCCATTTGTAATTGTACCAATACCATCAATCACAAGATGTGCTTCATCTTTCGCAACACCATAGTTATCCATGATACCAGTAGTATGTGGTGCATTATGTTTTATATGCACCTTATAATGTTTCTTTTCTTTATCCTTTGATAAGGCTGCCATTCTTAATCTGACATCTGCCCCTTCACCATCTAATTCAAATGTATAAGAGGCTTCAATAGAAGCATCAGATAATTCAGAATAGCCAAGCTGAAGCATACTATCATGAGAAGAATGTCCTTCATCTAGATAAGTATTCTTTCCTGTTCCTTCATTTTCATTAAAGAAATTAACATGTGAATAAGCACCGTTAGTAAATGTACGATTTAATACACCGTTTTCTTCAACATGTCTTGTTTCAATCACTTCTGCATGGACATTGTCTTCAAATACATAATGTAGTGACATTTCATTCTTTACATCTACCACTACATGAAGCTGAATGGGTTCTCCATACTTGAATGTGATTGTTGTATCATTCACAACAACTTCTTTAGGAAGATTATCTTCTGTTACCTTCCCATCCACAAAATGAATATAGTGTTCAAAACTATACATTGCTTGTCACCTTATGGCCACATACCCCGATAGAAACAACGTCTTCGTCTTCTTTTTCGAGTTCAATGCCTAATTCTTTCTTTACCCATTCATATCCTTCATTGTTGATCTTTTCAATTAGTTCAAAGCCTCCTTCTACTACAATGTTTCCATCTACTAATACATGTACATGTGTAGGCTTTACTAATTCATATAATCTTTCATAGTGAGAAACCATAACTAGAGCAAAGTCTTCCTTTTTTGTTTCTCTCATCTCATTGATATTATCAGCGACGATACGTAACGCATCAACATCTAGACCTGAATCAATTTCATCTAATAATGCGAATTTAGGTTCTAGTAATTTCATCTGAAGAATCTCATTGCGTTTCTTTTCTCCACCTGAGAACCCTTCATTTAAATAACGATGAGCTAAATTACTATCCATTTCTAAGTCTTCTGTTGCATGGTCCATAGCCTTAATAAACTGATAAAGACTTAATGGTTTTTCTCTTCTCGCATTCATTGCAGAACGGAGGAAATCAGAGTTTGTGACACCTGGAATTTCCTGTGGATACTGCATTCCTAAAAATAATCCTTTACGGCTTCTTTCATCTACACTCATAGAAAGAACATCTTCACCATCTAATGTGATTGTACCCTGAGTTACTTTATATTTAGGATGACCCATGATTGTACCTAATAATGTTGACTTCCCATTTCCATTAGGACCCATCAATGCATGTGTTTCTCCTGTATTAATTGTTAGATTAATTCCCTTCAAAATCTCCTTGTCGCCAATCGCAACATGAAGATCCTTTATACTCAAAACTGACATCTTTTTTTCACCTCGAGAATCATTATAAAAGATTAAACGTTCAACCTCAAATAATATGATAAAGAATTATGTCTTTTTATGTGAAACATGGGTAATTATTTGAAAAAAATCACCTACCATGTATAATATATATGTTACGCAAGGAGGGTACGTATGAAAGCCAAAAAAATAGCGGCGCTATGTTTAGCGAGTGTTTTATTACTAAGTGGCTGTGGTGGTAAAACTGTAGATGGAAAGAGCGTAGTGGCTTCAACTAGTGAAGGTCATGTTTATGCAGATGATGTTTATGATACATTAATTTCTACTAGTTCAGGTAAGTCAGCAGCATTCCAGTATGTTCTTGATCAGTTGATCAATAAACAATATCCTATTACAAGTGATATGAAAGATAATGCAAGTGATATGCTTGATAGTATTAAGAATTCTTATAAGAGCAAATATGGTGAAGATTCTTATGAAAAACAGTTTAAGAGCGATTTAAAGAGTGCTGGCTACGCAAGTGAAAGTGAATATAAGAAGAAACTTATTTATTCTTTACAGTATGCAGAATTAGTCAAACACTATGTAAAGACACATTATGATACTGTATTCGAAGATTATTATAAGGTTGCCACACCTCGTATGATCTCTATGATTAAGATTTCTGTTTCTGATATTTCTAATCCTACTGATTCTGAAAAAGAGAAGTTAGAAGAAGTGCAGGAATTATTAAAGGATGGTAAGAGCTTCGGTGATGTTGCTAAGAGTTATTCAGATGATTCTACGACTAAGAGTGCAAAAGGTTCTTTAGGTGTTGTAGATACTACAAGTAACTTAACAAATACTTATGGTAGTACAATTAATGAAGCAGCTTTCTCTTTAACTGAAGGACAGACTTCTGATGTATTAACAGGTACTGATGGTTATTATATCTTAAAGTGTACTTCTACTAGTAAAGAAAAGATTAAGAAGAAATTAAAGAATGTGACTATCCAGTCTCCATTACTTACTTATGATGATCAAATCATTTATCTTGCATTCAAGACTTATGATATTGAATATAAAGATGCAAAGATTAAAAAAGCAGTCAATGAAGCAATTAAAGAAGGCTTAAAGTCTAGAGCTGCAGAAAGGAAGTAATGAGAATGGCAGAATACAAACAGATCCATAAAGTAGAAGTTGAAAAGAAACCTTTTAAACTTACTAAGAAAATGATTGCATTACTTGTCATTGCGATTGTCCTTGTTGTAGGAGTGATTACAGCTTATATTGTGACTGCTGATAAAGATGGTTATACAAGTTCTGTAAAGGATGGTTCAACAGAAGTAATCAGTGGTGATGTAAGTGTGACTAAGAAAGGTTTATATGAATACTTATTAGACAACTATGGTGCCAATGAAGTATTAAATGAAGCTTACAATAAGATCACTGCAAAAGAGATTACTGACCAGGATGCAATTGATGCAAAAGTAAAGGAACAAAAGAATCGTTATGCTGAATATTCTGGTTCTTTTGAAACTTATGCAAAGAATCAGGGTTATAGTAATGCAAAGGCTTTTGAGAAGGAAGTCGTTGTACCAGAAGCAAAATCTGAACTATTAGAAGAAAAATATTTAGATACAGAGTTCAATGATGTATGTAAGAAATATAATGTTTCTTATTTAAAGATTGTTGAGTATAGTAAAGAATCTGATGCATTAAAAGCATTAAAGACAGTGACTAATGCAGATGCAATGACTGCTTTAATGAATGCAAATAGTTCTAGTTCTACTGATTTAGGTTTTGTATGCAGTAAGAGTTCTACTACTACAGTTGATAAGAAGATCATCAAAGCTTTAAGCAAGTTTACTTCATTAAAGACTGATGGTGTATATAAGGAAGCAGTTAAATTAAGTACTGGTAAATATGCAGTTGTATATGTATACAACACTGATAAGAATGCTCAGAAGAATGATATTGTTGAAAACTTATTAAACCTTGGCGATGTGAAAACAGATATTGAATCTTATTATTTAAAGAAATATAAGTTCACTGTTGAAGATAAAAAGGTTAAGAAACAGATCAAGAAAATTTCTAGTAAATATGTAGACTAAGAGACGTGAGAGCGTCTCTTTTGTGTTAGAATAAAGACAGGAGGTTTTATATGATGGATAATTGTATTTTTTGTAAGATTGCCGCAAAGGAAATTCCTGGCAAAGTTGTATATGAAGATGATACTTGTATTGCGTTCTTAGATTTATCACAGACTACTAATGGACATACACTCGTTATTCCTAAGGAACATTATGATAGCTTTTTAGAAGCAGACCCAGAAGTGATGGCACATTGTATGAAAGTGGCTCAGAAGCTTGCAAATAAGATTGTAGAGAATATGCATGCAAAAGGATGTAATATTCTTACTAATGCGAAAGAAGTCGCTGGCCAGACAGTGCATCATTTCCATATTCATATTATTCCAAGATATGAAGAAAATGATCCAATCAAGATTGAATTTACTGATCGTTCAAATGTTGTAAATCTTGATGATATATACAACGAAATCATGAAATAGAAAAACAGGGATTTAAATCCCTGTTTTTTTAGTACACACAATGATATGACATCTCTTTATATTACGATGTGATTAACCTCTCACAAAGTAGCGTGAAACAAATTCCATATTAATTTCTTTGATTTCTCTTTTACCTTCTATATAATCTTCATACATTTCAAAGGGATCTCCAGCCCCAAACAAGCCGCATCCACTGCAGTTCTCACATCCTGCAGAATCATTACAGTCCAATGCTTCTTGTATGATTCTTTTTCTTTCTTCTCTTGTTGTATCTTTAATGAGTACACTCTTCATATCCATCACCCACTTCTAGTATAGAAATAATAAATACAAATAGCAAGCAATATACCTATCTTTTTGGTATGTTATAAATACTAAGGAAAAGAGATAGCATTTCTACTATCTCTTTCGTATGAATTATTCAGCAGCATCAAAATCTTTAGCAAGTGCTTCTGCTCTTGCACGACGACGTTTAGCATCTACTAGACACTTATCGAATAATGCTTCTGCATTTTCAGGATTGATCTTAACTAACTGAGAGAATCTGTTTTCACTCATTAAGAAGTCTCTGAACTTAGAATAATCAGGAGCCTTAGAATCAATTGTAAGTGGGTTCTTACCTTCTTCAGTTAAACGTGGGTCGTATCTTAATAAGTTGAAGTAACCACATTCAACAGCCCATTTTTCCTGTCTTGAAGAGTTAATTAATCCACCCTTGATATGATGTTCATTACATGGTGCATAAGCAATAATTAATGATGGTCCATCATAAGATTCAGCTTCCTTCATAGCCTTAATAGCCTGCATTGGGTTAGCACCTAAAGCAATCTGTGCAACATATACATGACCATAAGCCATAGCAATCTGAGCTAAGTCTTTCTTAGCAACCTTCTTACCACTTGCAGTGAACTTCGCAATAGAAGCAGCCTGTGATGATTTAGAAGACTGTCCACCAGTGTTAGAATATACTTCTGTATCAAGAACTAATACATTGACATTCTGATCATTAGCAAGAACGTGGTCTAATCCTCCGTAGCCGATATCATAAGCCCATCCGTCACCACCGATGATCCACTGAGACTTAGTCACTAATTCACCCTTCATATCAAGTAATTCCTTGATAGGTTCATTAGCTGAAGCTTCAACTTTTTCTACTAATTCGTTATAAAGAGCCTTTTCTTCTACTCTCTGACCCTTAACAGCTTCATATTTTTCAAGAATTCCTTTTAATTCTGGTTCTACATCATTCTTATTTGCTTCAATGATTTCTAAGATATGTTTAGACATGTAGTTTTCTGCAAGCTTCATACCGAAACCAAATTCAGCATTATCTTCGAATAATGAGTTAGCCCAAGCCATACCATGACCATTCTTATCAGTAGTACATGGAGTAGATGGAGTTGAACCAGTATAGATTGATGAACATCCAGTAGCGTTCGCAATTCTCATATCAGAACCAAATAACTGAGAAGCTAAACGATAATATGGAGTTTCACCACAACCAGCACAGGCACCAGAAGCTTCAAAGTAAGGCTTCATGAATCCAACACCCTTCACTGTAGTTGTAGGATACTTGTCATCTCTATATTCTACATTGTTGTAAACATATTCAGATAAAGCAGAATGTTCTAATTCTTCCTTAACTGGAACCATTGTAAGTGCCTTTTCACCACGTTTACCTGGACATACAGATGCACATAATCCACAACCTACGCAGTTATCAGGAGAAATCTGGATACGGAATGATAATCCTTCAACACCCTTACCAATTGGTTTTAATACATCATTAGTAATATCTTCTGGTGCATTCTTGATTTCTTCTTCAGTCATTAAGAATGGACGGATAGTTGCATGAGGACATACCATAGCACACTGGTTACACTGGATACAGTTGTCTTTTTTCCACTTAGGAACCTGAATAGCAATTGCACGTTTTTCTTTAATTGCAACACCATTCTGCATAGTACCATCAAGCTTATCTAAGAATGCTGAAGTTGGAAGATCATAACCTTCAAGAGCATTGATAGGAGCTACGAAGTTATCAAAGTAATCATCACCAGTTGGTTTTCTTAATGGTAATACAGTTAAGTTAGACCATTCTGGATCTACAGTTACTTCTTCAATTGCATCTTTACCAGCATCGATAGCCTTATAGTTAGCCTGAACAATATTTTCACCCTTATTGCTATAAGACTTCTTAGCCATTTCTTTCATCTTAGTAACAGCTTCTTCAATTGGAAGAATCTGTTCATTTAATGCGAAGAATGCTGACTGTAGGATAGTATTTGTACGTCTACCCATACCGATTTCACCAGCAATCTTGTTGGCATTAATAATATAGAACTTAGCATGTTTATCTGCTAACTGTTTCTTTACTCTATTTGGAAGATAATCAGCGATTTCTTCTTTAGTAAATTCAGTATTTAATAAGAAACGTCCACCATCTTTTAAGTTCTTCAACATATCATACTTTAAGCAGTAGTTGTCTAATGAACAAGAGATGAAGTCTGCTCTATTTACATAGTAAGTTGCTCTAATTGGCTTATTACCAAATCTTAAGTTAGAACGAGTAGCTCCACCAGCCTTCTTAGAGTCATATGCGAAATAAGCCTGGCAGTATAAATCAGTATTATCACCAATAATCTTGATAGAAGACTTATTTGCAGATACAGTACCATCAGAACCTAAACCATAGAATAAGCACTGAGTAACACCAGAATTGATATGGAATCCATGAACATCAGGTAATGATAAATGAGTTACATCATCCTTGATACCAATTGTGAATCCTGTAAATGGATTATCTGAATTTAAGTGATCATAAACAGCCTTGATATGCTGAGGTGTAGTATCCTTAGAACCCATACCATAACGACCACCAATAACTAATGTATCAGCATCTCTAATGACTGAACATACATCAAGGTATAATGGTTCACCAGTAGCACCCATTTCCTTAGTACGGTCAAGTACAGCAATCTTCTTAGCAGTTGCTGGTAAAACAGCCTTTAAGTATTTTGGAGAGAAAGGTCTATAAAGATGTACTTTAATAACACCAACTTTTTCTCCTTCTTTAGCCATTTCATCAATTGTATCTTCAATAGTTTCAGTTACTGAACCCATTGCGATAATAACTCTATCTGCTTCTGGATCACCATAGTATGTAAATGGTGCATATTCTCTACCAGTAATTTCAGAAATCTTCTTCATGTAATCTGCAGCAATTTCTACAACTGCATCATAATGCTTATTCTGAGCTTCTCTGCTCTGGAAATAAATATCATCATTATCTGCACCACCACGTTCTACTGGATTAGTATGTGGGTTAAGTGCGTTTGCTTTAAATTTCTTAATTGCATCATAATCTACTAATGAAGCTAAAGTTTCATAATCAAGAACTTCTACTTTCTGAATTTCGTGAGATGTTCTGAAACCATCAAAGAAATGGATAAATGGTACACCTGCTTTAATTGCAGTTAAGTGTGCAACACCAGCTAAATCCATAACTTCCTGTACAGAATGTGAACAAAGCATAGGGATACCTGTTTGACGGCAGGCATAAACATCCTGATGATCCCCAAAGATATTTAATGAACTAGTTGCAAGAGCTCTTGCAGCTACATGGAAAACACCTGGAAGCATTTCACCCTGAATCTTATAAAGGTTAGGAATCATTAATAATAGACCCTGAGATGCAGTAAATGTAGTAGCTAAAGCACCACCCTGTAAAGCACCGTGTACAGCCCCAGCAGCGCCTGCTTCTGACTGCATTTCAACTACGTTTACAGCAGAGCCAAAAATATTTTTTCTTCCCTGTGAAGCCCATTCTTCAGCATGTTCAGCCATTGGTGAAGAAGGGGTAATTGGATAGATACTTGCTACTTCAGAAAATGCATATGCAACATGAGCGGCAGCAGTATTACCATCCATAGATAAATACTTCTTAGACATAATCTTTCAATCCTCCTTATCTACCATTATACGCTGATATGCAATAAAATACTATAATTAATTATTATCATGTATTTTATCTAAAGTGAGAAGTTAAATTCCACCCAGGTCAAAGTTGCGTTTAGTCTTTCACTTCTTTTCAGTTATTTTTTCTCCTTCAGTTCTATAATTACTGTGATGTCTGTTTCTCTATTTCATGAAAGGCTGATTATCATAGCTAAATCAAATAAGAATCTGCATCTTGCCCTTGCAGAAATAGAAATGATTCTACTAAGGCTTCTATCACTGCTACTCTTGGAAAAGATAAATCAACTATAGGTAAAAAAATAAAGGCACCTAGAAAACATTCACATGTTTGCAGTTTTGATCCTGCGTGTGCCAACAAGGACAGATGCAGAAGGACTGGAGAAAGATAATACAGAATATTAAGTTGAGGCATTTAACATATCAATATACATTATTATTCAAACAGATTTGTTGCATAATGTAATCAAGAAGGAAAGAAAAGCAGAGAAGAAACAAAAAAACTGATGCAGATGATGCAGATATTATAGAAAAACTTGATAGTGTTGATTCTAAAATGGGATATTTAAAAAACTTATCAGAGAAAATATCGAAAACGCAAAAAAAGATCAGAGCATATAACCCTGGTCTCAGACTATTGACAAACTAAAATTCAAACTATTACCACTCTTTTCATTGACACTCTAGAGCTGACTATACTATTATTTTCCAGTCAAATGGGGAGGAGTTATATAGATGAAAACAAAAATGTCTTTAAAAGAATGGCTTCCGTTAATCGGTATGACTATTTCAGCTTTTTTAGTAAATACATCTGAATTCATGCCAATAGGTTTGTTGACAGATATTTCCAATGATTTCAACATGACAGCAGCACAAGCAGGTGTCATGATCACAGCTTACTCATGGACTGTGACAATATTGTCTCTGCCACTTATGTTACTTGCATGTAAAATAGAACCAAAGAAACTTTTATTAGGCACACTTACTGTATTTTCCACATGCCAGGTGCTCTCTGTTATTTCCATTGGTTTTCCATTTCTAGTCGTATCACGTATTGGTGTTGCCTGTGCACATTCTATTTTCTGGGCCATTGCTTCACCACTTGCAGTCCGTGTCGTATCTAAAGAACATCAATCAAAAGCACTCAGTGCTATTATTACCGGAACTGCTATCGCAATGGTTCTTGGAATGCCGCTTGGTAGAATGATTGGACTTCAGATTGGATGGAGAATGACTTTCTTATGTGTGGCAGTCATTTCATTCCTAGTCCTTGTCTATCTTGCATTCGTATTCCCAAAGATAGAAAATACAGAATCATTTTCTATCAATCAGCTTCCAGAACTTTTCAAGAATTCAAGACTAATGATTACTTATATCATTACATTCCTTTTTGCAACTGGATACTATACAACTTATAGTTACATTGAACCATTTTTACAGAGAGTTGCTGGATTTCCAAGCACCCTAGTGACTATCACATTAATGTTATTTGGTGTTGCTGGACTTTCAGGAAGTTATCTCTTTTCTCGATATTATGATGATCACCGTTTTGCATTTGTACAAGCAGTTCTATTTGGTTTTGCAGGTGCTCTAGGCCTTCTATATCCTGCTTCAATCAATATGTATATGATCATATTAGTATGTGCTATCTGGGGTATAGCCGCAATGGCTTTTCAAACAAGCTTTCAGGCTGAAATCATTGGATGTGTTTCTACAGCCGCTTCATCTGTTGCCATGGCAATTTTCTCAGCTATCTTCAATCTAGGGATTGGAAGTGGTACCTGGCTAGGTGGAGTCGTTTATACAAACACTTCTTTAAACTTCATCGGTTTTGTAGGCGCAATGATTGTACTTGTTGCTGCATTCATTAGTTTTATAAAATTCCGCAGCAAATAGGATATCCTTAGGGGGGTATCCTTTTTAGTATAATTAATTATCACCCTGTATTTTTACTATTAAATCTTTCTATCAAATGCATTTAATGTTAGAATGGAGATGAAATATACAAAAGGAGCATAAAATGAATACGAAAAATTGTTTTATTGGTCAATCTGGTGGGCCTACGGTTGCTATCAACGCCTCTCTTGCAGGTGTTATTACTCAATGCCAGGAAGAAGGATTTACTCATATTTATGGTATGGTTAATGGTATCCAGGGACTATTAGAAGATCACTTCATGGATCTAGGTACAACATTTAATTCTGAGGAAAAAATTGATGCATTAAAGCATTCCCCAGCAATGTATTTAGGAA